>JACPUR010000031.1 GCA_016192135.1 Candidatus Tectomicrobia bacterium
ATGCCTTCCTCCCCGAGCTTGCCCGCCCGGGAGAAGGCCGTCAGCTGCTGCTTGCAGTAGGGTCACCAGTGGCCCCGGTAGAAGAGCACCACCCCCCAGCCGCCCTTGAGGTCGCCGGGGAGGGTGATCTTCCCCCCGCCCACTTTCGCGACCTCCAGGGCCGGAAAGGCGTCCCCCGAGTCCAGCATCCGGTCCGTCATTCTCGGCATCGGATATTCCTCCAGAGACAACATTCAGGACGTTCTGGTCCGAACCTGACTCGCATAAGGCCAACGACATATGCATGGAAAACACCGTGGTCGCAACAAATTGGCTGCGGAAAAATTCCCTCTCCTTTGCGGCAATTCTCTTTTAGCGGCGGCTATTCTTCTCGTAGCGGCGGCTATTCTTCTCGCCTGTGAGCTTCCGCAGAGGGTGCTGAAACTGCGGGGAATAAATCGGCCGCTGCCGCGTTCTATAGAGTTCCTTGAGGCATAGGAGGCTTTATCTCGTTGAATTTTAATCCATTTTTTATCTTGACATCGGGATGAAGCGCCTCTAGATTTCAAGCACCCTTTTCAAAAAGACGCCGCATGACCATGCATGGGTTCGTGCGCCGTCATGACGATAAGCACCCGTCCGGCAGAGAAGGCGACACTCCTTCATGTTTTCGCCAGCGCAGGATGGCAAAAATCCTGTCTCGGAGGGCACCTCGATGGCACGAATGAACCGAAGAAAGTTTATGAAGGGAATGGGTCTCATCGGCGGCGCATTGGCTCTGCAGACCGCCCCCGCCTTCCTTCGGGAGGGCCTGGGCCAGCAGCCCATCAAGTGGGGCATGATCACACCGACCACCGGCCCCTACGCGACCGAGGCGTTTGATCAGGTCGAAGGGACGAAGATCGCCATCGAGGACGTCAACAAGGCGGGAGGCGTGGACGGGCGGCAGGTGGAGCTCCTCTTCCGCGACGACCAGTTCAAATGGGAGCAGGCGACGACCCACGCCCTGGACTTGCTGGACAACCACCGCGTGGACTTCCTCTCCGGCGCGATGGTAGGACCCGAGGAGGTCCGCTTCAACGAGATCTCCCGCAAGCGGAAGATCATCTACGCCAACTACCCCCAGCATATCCTCTCCACGCCGCAGAACGCCAAAACGATGTCGCCTCTTTTCTTCACCACGAACACCACCCCCTATCAGCTCGCCGCCAGCGCCGCCACCTACATTGCGGAAAACAAGCTCGGCAAGAAGATCTACGTCCTGGCGGACGATTACATCTGGCCCAAGATGTTCATGCCCGCCTGGAACTCCCTCTCCAAGAAATACGATCTCAAGTTCGACGAGAAGTCGACTGTATCCTGGGTGCCGTTCCCGACTTCGATGGACTACTCGGCGAACTTCCCCAGAATCCTGAAGGCGAAGCCCGAGATCCTCTACGTGATCAACTGGGGCGGCCGACAAGTGGCCGCGGCCAAGCAGATTCTCGAGGCTGGCCTCCACAAGGACATCAAGATCGTCTTCGCCAATACGGACGTGACCATTCCCGAGGCGGCCGGAAAGGGGTCTTATGACGGCCTCTACGCCGGCGCGATGTGGCATTGGACGCTGTCCGACCGCTACCCGGCGGCCAAGGAAATGAACGACAAGTTCCTGGCCCGGCGCAAGCGGCCCTCCTCCGGCTACGGGGCCCTCGCCCACGATCTGACGCGCCTCATCCTGGACACGGCGAAGGAAACCAAGCTGTATCAGCCGAAGGACCACTTCAAGCTGGCCAAGGCTCTCGAAGGCCGGAAATTCAAGTACACCAAGGGCGAATGCCAGATCCGCGCCTGCGATCATGTGTGCATCTCCCAGGTGTTCTTCCTCCAGGGCCAGTCCAAGGACCAGATGAAGGGCGAATTCGATCACCTGAAGATCGTGGGTGAATCCACCGGCGAGCAGAATGAATTGTCCTGCGAGGCGAAGGGCCTCGGCGGGGCGGCCAGCCAGCGGACGTAGAACAGAGCGCAGTTTAGGACCAGGAAGGACCAGGGCGGCGCCGACCCGCCGTGGTCCTTCCTTGTCCGCGCTTTCAGGAGGGCCAGGGCTTTGCCTTACGGCGGCGTGGTATTCGACGAATTGCTCCAGCACCTTTTCCTGGGGCTGGTGCAAGGGGCCATCTACGTGCTCCTCGCCCTCGGACTCTCCATCATCTTCGGCCTGATGGGCATCATCAATTTCGGGCACGGCGTCTTCTATATGCTGGGGGCCTACGTCGGCTTCACCATGGTTCAACTGCTCTTCGCCCCCCTTCTGGGGGCGAACGCGGCCTTCGTCGTCGCACTGGCGGCGGTGCCCCTGATCATGTTCGGAATTGGCGTGGCGTTCGAAAGGCTTGTAATCAGCCGCATCTACAACACCCCCAACGCCCGTTTCTCGGGCGTGCTCATCACCTTCGGCCTCTCGATCTTCCTGCCCGATTTCATCCGGATGGTGTACGGCAGGCCGGGCCGGCCCTTCGCGATCCCTCCGTTCTTGGCGACCTCGCTTCTGGAGATCGGAACCCTGAACATCTCCGCCTACCGGACCTTCATCGTCGCGGTGGCCGCCGTCCTCGTGGTTCTCATCTGGGCCCTTCTCTACCGGACCAACCTGGGCATGGTCATCCGCGCCGGAACGAGCAACAACACCATGGTCCAGGTGCTCGGGATCAACGTCTCCAAGGTATGGACCCAGACTTTTGGCCTGGGAATTGCCCTTGCCGGCTTCTCCGGCGTGATGATCTCCCCTCTTTTCGCCGTGGAGCCCACCATGGGCGACGCCATCCTGATCCAGACCTTCATCGTCGTCGTGGTAGGGGGAATGGGCAGCTTCATCGGCCCCGTCATCGGCGGCCTCCTCATCGGCCAGATATGGGCGCTCACGCCCCTCGTCGGCCGCACGCAATTCGTCGTGCAGCATCTATCGGGGACCTTGATCGGCCCCGCCTTCTGGGAGAAGGCCTCCGACATCCTGTTGTTCATCGTAATGGCTCTCATTCTGCTGCTCCGCCCGCGCGGGCTGTTCGGTCAGGAGGGCGCGTTTGACTAAGGTGATGGAGACACATCAGGCGTCCGAAAGCCGGGAGCCGGGTTTCCGGTTCAGGCTAGAGGGCCTGTTGAGCGGGCTCTTCGGATTCTTCGACCGCTATGGCATCCTCGTCCTCGGCGCCCTCCTCCTCGTCTATCCCTTCCTCCTGAAGGGTCTCGGCGAGCTCATCTTCCTCGCCGAGGAGCATAACCTGCGGAGCTTGGCCAAAGCCCTCCTTGGTTTCCGGGCCGTCATCCCCAGCACGCCACTGATGATCCAAATCATCATCTACGCGTTCTTCGGAATCGCTTTCAATATCCTGCTCGGCTACACGGGCATGCTCTCCCTCGGGCACGCGGCCTTCTTCGGGGTAGGCGGCTATACGGTCGGCCTGATGCATGTCTGGTTCAAGCCCGGCGCGGCGGTTCCGGACTGGATGGTCGGCGCGTTCACCCTCTTTCCTCTTGAGACTTCCCTGCTGAGCGCCGTCGTGGTGTCGGCCCTCGTGGCTTTGGGGGTCGGAATGCTCGCCAGCCGGAAACGCGGCGTCTACTTCGCCATGCTCACGCTGGCTCTCAGCCAGGTGTTCTACTACGCGGCGCAGACGTTCGACCGCCTCACGGGCGGGACGGACGGCCTCGGGGGGCTCGCGAACATGCGGCTGGGCTCGCTCAACCTCCAAGTGGGAATCATGGACGCTCAGGTCACGTACTATTTCGTCTTCTTCATCGCCGCCGTCTCCACCGCCATTATCTGGCAGATACTGCGCTCCCCCTTCGGCCACAGCCTCCAAGCCGTCCGCGAGAACGAGCGGCGGGCGCGCAACTGCGGCTTCGACACGGACCGGATACGCCTTCTGGTTTTCGTCCTCAGCGGCATGTTTTCGGGGCTGGCGGGCGCCCTCTCCATCATCTACGGCGAGTCCGTGCCCATCGAGAACGTCCATTTCGGCACGTCGGGCCAGATCGTCATCATCACCCTGTTCGGCGGCGCCGGCGTTTTCCTGGGGCCCGCCGTCGGCTCGTTCATCTACTGGTATCTCCGCCAGCTGATGAGCACCGAGTTCGTCAAATACCTCGCCATCTTTCAATATTGGGAAATGTGGGTGGGTGGAATCTTCATCCTCATCGTGCTCTTCCTCCCCCAGGGGATTCTCGGGAGCATCTGGCAGTGGACCGTCAATTTCCGCGCAAGGCGCCAGATGCGCGAGTACCGGAGGAAAATGACGGCGGCCGTCCAGCGGGCCGAGGAGGGGATTGACGATGCCCATCCTTGAGACCCGCAAGATCAGCAAGCACTTCGGCGGCCTGATCGCCGTCAACGAGGTGGACTACAGGGTCGAACCGGGCGAATTGCGCTCCATCATCGGGCCGAACGGGGCGGGGAAGACCACATTTTTCAACATGATCGCCGGCGATCTCGCGGCCACCTCCGGCCAGGTCTTCTTTCACGGGGAAGACATCACCCGGCTGTCCACTTTCGAGAGGTCCCACAAGGGCATCGGCCGCACCTACCAGATCACGACCATCTTCCCCAGGCTTACGGTCCGGGAAAACGTTCGAATCGCCGCCCAGTCCCGAAAGACCACCTTCAACATGTGGACCGGCGTGAACCAGCACAAGGAGCTTATCGAGAAGGCGGATCACATCCTCGAGCGGGTCCGCCTGGCCGACAAATGGGATGAGCCGGCGGGGACCCTCGCTCACGGCGAGCAACGTTACCTGGAGATCGGCATCGCCCTCGCGACGGACCCCGTGCTCCTTCTGCTGGATGAGCCCACCGCGGGCATGAGCCCCGAGGAGTCCCGCCAGACCGCGGAATTCATCCGCGGCCTGGCGAACCCGCTCACCATCATCCTGGTCGAGCACGACATGGAGATTGTCATGGGTATTTCAGATCGGATCACAGTCCTCCATAACGGCGAGTTCCTCGCCGAGGGGACGGTGGACGAGATCCGGGCGAATGAGGACGTGAAGCGCGTCTACTTGAGGGACTGATGCTTCAGGTCGAGAACGTCAACACCCGCTATGGGCTGAGCCATGTCCTCCATGACGTCTCTCTCCGGGTCGGCGAGGGCGAGGCCGTCGCCTTCCTGGGCCGCAACGGCGCGGGCAAAACCACCACGCTCAAGACCATCATGGGCCTGCTCAAGCCCTCGGCCGGGAAGATTCTCATGGACGGAGAGGACATCACCCCCCGCCCCGCCCATTTCATCGCGCAGAAGGGAATCAGCCTCATACCCGAGGACCGTCAGGTATTCCCGAACTTGACGGTTTTCGAGAACCTCAAGATCAGCCGCCTCCCGGTGGACGGCGGCAAGCGCCTCGATGAATTCCTGGACTGGATATTCAGCCTCTTTCCCCGCCTGAAGGAGCGCATCAACAACAAGGGGAGCCAGCTGAGCGGGGGCGAGCAGCAGATGCTCACCATGGCGCGGGGGCTGGGTACGCAGCCCAAGCTCATGCTCGTGGACGAGCCGACGGAAGGGCTGATGCCCGCCTATGTCGAAACCATCCGCGACGTGCTGATCGAAATCCGGAATAAGGGAATCGCCATCCTCCTCGTGGAGCAGAGGTTCCGGATGGCGCTCTCCATCACCCAGCGCGCCTATCTCATCGAGAAGGGCCAGATCCGGTGGGAAGGCTCATCGGCCAGGCTCATCGAGGACGAGGAAACGCGGGTGCGTTACCTGGGGGTATGATTTTCCAGAAGCTCATTCGAGCCTGGCTTTCACCCTCTGGGCGAACTCGGCGAATATCTTGTTGGCTTGGTTCTTGATGACGCTGAAGCCCAGGGAGCCGAGCTTCCCGAAGACATCCACGCTGGAACGGATGGACATCTTGGTCTGGCTTTCGGAAAGGGCCTCGAGAGTGACTTCATTCCTCTGCTTGAGGCTGGCGGCGATTTGGGAATCCGCACCCTCCCCCGACGTGCGGATGTACTCGGGCGCCCGCTTCTCCTGGATCTCGATGTTGAGGTGGAAGGTTGCCTTGAGGAAGCCGATCTTCTGCTCGACCCTCACCCTGAAGCGTTCCTCATCCACCCGCTCCACCTGGGTGACCCCCGGGACGCAGGACGCGAACTCCTCGACGTTCCAAATGAAGTCCCATACCTTCTGGCGCGGGGCGTCAATCACTACTTCCTGGCTGAATTCCATGTGGGCCGCCTTTCGGGAGAGAAAACCATCCGCCGGGATTTCGAATGGCCCGTTCATCTTACCAAATCGCATGGCCTCGGATCGAAAGGGAATTTTCGGTGGCTAAAATCGACGGAGCGGGCATGTAACCCTCCTTTCCCCGCCTTCCCCGCTCTCTCGCATAGAGGGGATAGCCCATGACCAACTTCGCCTATGTCGGAAAGAGCGTCCCCCGCGTGGATGCGCCCGAGAAGGTCACAGGCCGGGCCATGTACACCCTCGACCTTCTGCTGCCCAAGATGCTTCACGGCAAGCTCCTGGGCAGCCCCTTTCCCCACGCCCGAGTCAAGAATATCGACACGGGCCGCGCCGAAAAGCTCCCAGGGGTGAAGCTCGTCCTGACCGCGAAGGATATCCCGGACTACGTCGTCTGGGGTGTGATGCCCTCCTGCTACGACCAGAGACCGCTCGCCGTGGACAAGGTGCGCTTCGTCGGGGACACCGTCGCGGCGGTTGTCGCGGCCTCGGAAGACATCGCCCAGGAGGCTATCGAGCTCATCGAGGTGGATTACGAGGATCTCCCGACCGTGTTCGACCCGCGCGAAGCGATGCGGGAGGGAGCTCCCGTCATCCACGCGGAAAAACCGAACAACATCGCGTTCACCAAACACATGGAATTCGGCCCAGTGGACGAGATGTTCCGGATCGCCCACCACGTGAGCGTGCTCTCGACCGAGTCCTCCCGCCAAGCCCATTGCGCCTTCGAGACTCACGTCTCGATCGCCGAATGGTCCCCAAGCGGGAACCTCACCGTCTACAACTCCTCCCAGTGCCCGAGCCTTTCCAGCCAATACTTCGCGAAGTGCCTCCACATTCCCGAAGCCAACGTCCGCGTGGTCACGAACTACGTGGGCGGAGGCTTCGGGGGGAAAGCGACGAGCAAGTTCAACATCGATTTCCTGTCGATCATCGCGGCGAAGAAGCTCGGCCGCCCCGTCAAGTTCTACTACACCCGGGAGGAGGAATTCCTCCTGGCCACCCACCGCACCAAGCAGTACCACACCATCCGGATCGCCACCGACAAGGAAGGCCTTCTCCTGGCCCGCGAGGTGAAGATGGTGGTGGACAATGGCGGCTACTCGGACTACGGCCCCGTCGTCGGCGCCATCACCGCCCACATGGGCGGCAGCCTCTACAACTTCAAAGCCTACCGCCACCACGCGGATGTGGTCTACACGAACGTCCCCCCTGGAGGCGCCATGCGGGGAGTAGGCAACGCGGGCTACACGTTCGGGACCGAGAGCGCCATGGACAACCATGCCCGCCAAATCGGCATGGACTCGGCCGAGTTCCGGATGAAGAATCTCGTGAAGAAGGGGGACACCACCATCATCGGGGCCCGGATCAGCAGTTGCGGCGCCCGGGAGTGCCTCCGGGAAGCCGTCAAGCGGGTCCCCTGGAAGGGCCCGCGTCCCACAGGAGGCGCGAGGAAGCGGGGCTACGGCCTCGCCATGGCGGTGCACTTCACCGGCACGCGGGCCATGGGCCCCGAGACGGCGGGCGCCTTCATCAAGATGAACAAAGACGGCACCGTTCAGGTCCTCTCGGGCACCATCGAGATGGGCAACGGCTCGAACACCACACTCTCCCAGATCTGCGCCGAGACACTGGGGATACGGGTCGAGGACGTGCAGATCATCAACGGCGATACGGCGGTGAACCCTTACGGCTGGGGGGTGCGCGGGAGCCGCACCACCGCCATCGACGGGATGGCCACGCGGCTGGCCGCCATCCAGGCGCGCGACATGCTCTTCCGGGGCGCCGCCCAGCTCCTCGAGTGCGACGCGGCCGACCTGGACGCGCGGGACGGGACCATCTTCGTCAAGAGCTCGCCGGACAGGAATGTCACCCATGGCCAGGCGTACATGAAAATCTACGACAAGCAGGGAAGCGAGGCCGTCTACACGGCGGCCTCCTACGACTCCCCCAGCGAGACGCCCGATCCCGCCACCGGCTACGGAAACTGGTCCGCAGCCTACTCCTTCGGGGCCAAGGTCGCCGAGGTGGAGGTGGATACCGAGACGGGCGCCGTCGAAGTCCTCCGAATCGTGAGCGTAAACGACGTGGGGACCGTCGTGAACCCGGCGGGCGCCCAGGGCCAACTCGACGGGGGCGCGCTCATGGGGTTGGGCTACGCCCTCATGGAGGATTTCCAGGTGGAGGGAGGCCAGCCCGTCAACCCCAATTGGCTCGACTACAAGTTCCCCTCCACGCAGGACATGCCCCAGCTGGAAGCCGTTTTGGTCGAGACGGAAAGCCCCTCTGGCCCGTACGGAGCGAAAGGCCTGGGCGAGATGGTGCAGCTGGCGACCGAGCCCGCGATCGCCAACGCCGTGTACGATGCGGTAGGGGTCCGGATCACCTCCCTTCCGGTCACCCCGGAGAAGGTGCTGCGCGGCCTTCGCGAGCTGGCGGGGGCGTCCGCCTGATCTCCGCGGACCCTGCCCTTCTCCAGCGTGGGAAATGGAATCGGACATACAGGAGGCGGTGCCATGACCTTTGAGCATGTGCCCGTGAGTACCATCGACGAAACCCTCGCGGCGATGAAGCAGTTCGGCGAGCGCGGGAAGCTCTATGCCGGGGGGGTAGCGCTCTCCATCCTGATGAAGTCGAAGGTTTACAGGCCCGAGGTGCTGATCGACGTCGCGGGTGTGAAGGAGCTCTCCTTCATCGAGGAAACCCCCGGGGGAGGCATCCGCATCGGCCCGGGGACCGTCCACCGGGCGCTCGAAACCTCTCCCCTCATCCGGGAGCGCTGCCTCCTGCTGGCCGAAGTCTTCCACAACGTGGCGACCATCCGCATCCGGAACACGGGCACCATCGGGGGCAACATCTGCTTTGCGGAGCCGGCCTCGGACCCGCCCGGCGTCCTCCTCGCGCTCGAAGCCCGGATGAAGGCGAGGAGCACGAACGGAAGCGAGCGGATCATTCCGGCGGCGGAATTCTGGATCGGCTACTACGAGTGCGCCCTCCGGCCGGACGAGCTGCTGACCGGAATCGAGTTCGATCCCCTGCCACCTGGATTCCGGACGGGGTACACCCGCTTCACCACCCGCTCCAAGGAAGACAAGCCCTGTGTCTCGATCTCCGCGGCGGTCGCGGTGGAAGCGGACGGCATCACTTGCAGGGAGGCCCGCATCGGCCTGGGCGGGGTCGAAGCTGTCTTCCGGCGGCTCGCGTCCGTGGAGGAAGGGCTCAAGGGCACGGCGCTGACGCGGAAGTCCATCGACGGCGTGCTGACCCATGCGCTCGGCGACCTCGACCCGATCTCCGACATCCGGGCGAGCGGCGACTACCGCCGTCAGGTGACCCCCGTCCTCATCCGGCGGACTATCGAAAAGGCCATGGACATGAGCGGCTCACCGGCCCGGGCGGCCAATTCGTAAGGAGCTTTCGCCATGCCAAAAGCTGAGCGCAGGACGATTTCCTTCACCCTGAACGGCGAGCCAGTCGAGATCGTGGTCCCCGTCCACCGCTATCTCGTCGACGTCATCCGCGAGGATCTCGGAATGATGGGCACCAAGCGGGCCTGCGACCAAGGGGTCTGCGGCTCATGCAGCATCATCATGAACGGGCTCCTCACCTCCGCCTGCCTCACCCTCGCCGTCCGCGCCGACGGCGCCTCAATCGAGACCATCGAGGGCCTCGGGAGCCTCGAGGCGGGGCTGCATCCTATCCAGCAGAGCTTCGCCGCCCACGGCGCCACCCAGTGCGGTTACTGCACCCCGGGAATGATCATGTCCGCCAAGGCCCTCCTGGACGAGAACCCGGACCCCACGGTGGAGGAGATCAAACACTGGCTCACCGGCAATCTGTGCCGCTGCACCGGCTATGCCAAGATCATCGAGGCCGTCCGCGCCGCCGCCGAGGGCCGCACCGAACCCGCGGTCCCGATTTCCGTCCCCACGGTCAAGGCCATCGAGGATTGAAGAGAACGGCACAATATTCCCTCGCGAAGCCGGATTCCGAAGCGGCCAGATTGATCAGGAGCCCGTACACATCACCGCAAGCCATGGACGGCGATTGAGAAACATACCCGGACTTCCGGTACCAATGAGCAGGGTCAACGCCCATCCCGCCCGCGAAACCCCTTTTCCAGCGGAGGCGAAGGGAAGTTAGGCCTTGTCCTGCACCTCTCACGGAGCCGGCTTCCGGGCGGCCGCAAGGGCGTCCTGAACGATGCGCGCGAAGATGGCGTCGAGCTCCTTGGCCATTTTATCCAGATCAGGCTTCGCATAGGGGGCAAAAACATCGCTGGGCTTGACGTAAGCGATTGTGGCGGTGCCGTCCTCATTCTCGTAAATGTAGATGCGGATGGGAGCCTCGAAGCCCGCATCCACACTCGCCTTGAGCATTCGAATCGCGAAGTCGGGACGGAAGACACCAATCACTTGATTCCCCCGGATTTTCACCCCTCGCGAGGCCGCCCCTGCCTGGGCATTGGCGCGGGTAACCAGGCCCATCTTGTTTTTCTGAATGGCATCCACTAGCGCGGCGGTGCTTTTTTCAAATGGCGCCCGGGTCTGGACGCGGACTTTCTCGGCGGCCGAAGCCGGGGCGGCCAAGAGCAGGAAGGCGAACATAGGGAGAATCAAACGCATGGGAGTTGCTCCTCTGAAATGGGAGAGGCTGCAAGAATTCCCGTGAATAATTCCGGCCGGCGGATGTTCTTTCACACAGACGCACCGTCGTGGATGGCCTGTACTCCTAAGGGATGAACTGCCGTGGCTGTACCCATATTCCTTAAAACCATGGCCATCGGAATGATTCTTCTGGCGTGCTTTCTGGGTCCGCGCCCCGCCGGGGCGGCGGAGCCGCGCTTCCATGTCCTCCAAGCCGTTCCACCCGGAGCGCCGCCGCTCGCCGATTTTAGCTTCCCCGATCTCAATGGCAAGCCCCGTCGGCTGAGCGAATGGCGGGGGAAGGTGGTGTTGCTCGCCTTTTTCGCCACTTGGTGCCCCCTCTGCAACGAGGAAATACCGCGCCTCAGCACGCTACAGAAAAAATACGGGGGGCGCGACTTCACCGTCCTCGCGGTGTCGATCGACCAGACCCGGGCCGCTCCGGTGGAGAAATGGGCCCGGGAGCGGAAGCTGAGTTTTCCAATTCTGCATGATGAAAGCTTCTCTTCCCGCACGGCCCACAATGTCCGCTTTGTCCCGACGCTCTATCTCCTGGACCGGGACATGCGGCTTGTCGCGCGCGCCGTTGGGTTCGTGGATTGGCAAGGGAAAGACGCGACGGGCCTCATCGAGCGCCTTTTCGCCCTTCCCCGTGCGGCTCGAATGGAGGATTCCCCCTAACTTTTCCTCTCTTCACACGGCAAGACGGGCGCAAGGGCTCCGAAGTTTTGCGGGAAGGGGGTGCCTTCCCGTGCATACGCGGCCTCCGCTGTTGTCGCGGTAAGCCGTCTCGGGTGGTTTCTACATACAGAAAAGTGGGAGGAACAGGAGATGGCAAAGATGAAGGCAATGATGCTGGCGTTCGCGTTCGCGGTGGCGGTGATCCTGTCCGGCGGCGCCGCTTTCGCCCAGGGCAACCCCTGCGCCGGGAAGAACCCGTGCGCGGCCAAGCAAGGCAACCCCTGCGCGGCGAAGCAGGGCAACCCCTGCGCGGCGAAGAACCCCTGCGCGGCCAAGCAGGGCAACCCCTGCGCCGCGAAAAACCCCTGCGCCGCCAAGAACCCCTGCGCCAAGAAGTAGCGCGTTTCCACTGTTGATGAAGGTCTGGGGGGAGGTTATCCTCCCCCCAGATTTTTCATCTGGGGCACCCGTTTCTCTCCGCCATACGAAAGGCCCAGCTGTTGAGGTCCATTTTCCGAAGCGGCCCGGTCCTCGTCCTCCCACTCCTATTCGTGGCGGGTTGGCTTCTTCTGAGCGCCTCCCGCCCGACGGGGGCCGCTCCCGCTCCATCCTCTGAAGGCCCTTTGGCGAAATGGAAGACCGTGGAGGCCTTCGTCCGGGAGCACTGGGCTTATCCGCTGCCGCCCATGGGCGAGGCTCCGGCTTCTTACAAAGGCGACGAGCGCTCCCTCCTCCCCGAGGCGTGCGGGGAGTGCCATCCGGACCAGCACGCCCAGTGGCGCACCTCCCTGCACGCCAAGGCCATGGGCCCCGGCATCTACGGGCAGCTCGTGGACCTTTGGGCCTCGGATCCCGCCCAGGCCCGCGGCTGCAACGAGTGCCACGCCCCCCTGGCCGAGCAGCAGAAGCGCCTCCCGAAGGGTGAGAGTCCGGACGCCGCCTGGGAAAAGAACCCCGCGCACCTCCCCGCCCTTGAGACGGCGGGCCTCGCCTGCGCCGCCTGCCATGTACGCAGCTGGCGCGTCCATGGCCCGCCCAAGCGGGAGGATACCCGGGGCAACCTCGTAGGAAGCGCGCACGGCGGGGTCGAGCGCACCCCCTTCTTCGAGCGCGCCGAGTTCTGCATGAAATGCCACCAGCACGACGGCGACGGCCCGAACGGGAAACCCATCCAGAACACCTACCGCGAGTGGAAGGAGAGCCTTTGGGGACAGGAGGACGTTCAGTGCCAGAGCTGCCACATGCCCAGGCGCCAGCACCTCTGGCGGGGCATTCATGACAAGGACATGGCCCAGGGAGCCGTAGGGGTGGAGGTGGAGCTGGCGGGCAAAAAGAACGAGCCGGTTACCGCCCGGATCATTCTCACCAACGAGGGCGCCGGACACCGCTTCCCGACCTACATCACCCCTTCGGTGGACGTCATCGCCGAACTGGAAGACGCCCGGGGCAGGGCCATCCCCGGCACGCGGCAAACGGCCGTCATCGGGCGGCGGCTCTCGGAGGACTTCACGCGGGAGATCTCCGACACCCGCATCCCGCCGCAGGAGTCTTTCGTCATGGATTACCTCCGGGCCCGACCGCGGGAGGCCGCAACGCTCCGGGTGCGGGTGCACGTCAAGCCGGACCACTTCTACCACGGTTTTTTCATAAGCTATCTGCGGGGAAACGATCTTTCAGCGCGGGCGCGCAAGCTCATCGAGGAGGCGCGGGACAACGCAGCCAAATCCGCGTTCGATATCTATGACGAGCGATTCGGGCTGCCCTAGCCCAGTCACGTAAGCTTTCGCGAAGGTCCTGGAGAAGCGTTGTTCCAGGCGTTCTCACGCCCCTGTTTTGCGGCTCCGCCCATTCTCATCTTGCGCCGACATGACGTTCCCGGGCATCGCCGAGGAGCCTGAGATCAGGCGCGGGGATACAGCCGAACCGCCTTCATCTTGTGGGAGGCGGGGGAAGATTTCTTCTCCTTCCGGTGGTAAAATCCGCTTCCCATCGTCCATGGGAAAGGCCGGATGGATAGAACCGAATTCGAACCTCTCGCGCTCGAACACCTGGATGCCCTCTACCGGGGCGCCCTCCGGCTGACGGGAAGCCCGGAGGATGCCCAGGACCTCGTGCAGGAGGTGTATGTCCGGGCGCTGCGCTTCCATGCCCAGTTCCAGGCCGGCACCAATCTCAAGGCCTGGCTCTTCAAGATCCTGAAGAACACCTACATCAACCAATACCGGAAGAACGCCCGGAACCCCGAACCCCTCGACCTGGACGACCCGGCCATCGGGCTGGCCGCGGCGGGGAACCCCCATCCCGCCTCGTCCACCGGCCCGGAGGCCGAGGTCCTCAAGCGCCTGCTGGCCGAGGACCTCGAGAAGGCCCTCTCGTCCCTGCCGGAGATCTTCCGGCGGGTGGTGATTCTCTCGGACGTGGAAGGCTTTTCCTATCGGGAAATCGCCGATATCGAGGGATGCCCCCTGGGCACGGTCATGTCCCGGCTGCACCGGGCCCGGCGGACGCTTCAGGGCCTGCTCCAAAAATATGCAAAAAATATATGATTTTCCCCGGAAGAAATGGAAATGAAACGTCCCTATTGGTTGTTCTCCTATTGGTTGTTTCAGGACTAGCGGCAGAACCATAGCTGATGAGGTGAGATGTGGAAGGTGAACCGAGAATGGCAAAAGAAGAAGCTATGCGCCTCATCGGTCCCTACGCCGACGACGAACTCGGCGTCAAGGACGCGCTGGACGTCCAGGCCTGGATCGCCCGGGATCCGGACTGCCGGGCGGAGTATGAGCGGGTGGCCGGCCTGAAGCGGGCCCTGCGGGAGCGCCTGGGAGGGGCGGACGTGAGGGCGCCCGAGGCGCTGCGCCTGCGTGTCCAGAAGGCGCTCCGGGCGGAGCGCCGGCTCCAGCGGCGCTGGATGCCGGCCGCCCTGGCCGCCGCCGCCGCCCTCGCCCTCGTGGTGGGGGGGACGGCCATCTACCAGCGGGTGATGATGCTCCCCCGCCAGTTGATCGCCGATACCTTGATGATTTACCGGGTGGAGCGGCAAAACCCCCTGGATCTCCAGTCGGGCGACGTCCGCAACGTCGCGCTCTGGCTCTCGGAAAAGTTCCAGCAGGACGTCACCCCGATGAACGTGGTGAAGGGTGATTTGATCGGGGTCCGGCTGTGCCCATTCGGGGGGCAGAAAGGGGCCTACCTCCGCTTCAAGATCAGCGGCCGGAACGCGGGCCTCTTCATCAGCGAGAGCCAGGGGATGCCCTACAGGCTCCCCTTGGTTCCCAGCATCCGCGCCCATGGGCTGGAGATCTTCGAGACCCGCCAAAACGGCTTCCACCTGGTCTACTGGAAGACGGGCATGTGGTTCTACACCTTAGTGCTGGAAGACGCACATGATCGGGATATGATCCTCCGCCTCATCCAGCCTCCTGCCTCTCTGTCCTAAGCCGTTCGAGCGAGGCGGGGCGGCCCCGGAGCGGCGGCCGGACAAAGAGAAAAGGCCTGGGCCGGCCGGCCCAGGCCTTTTCTTTGGCGCCGGCAGAGGCCCGGAACGCCCCTGCCAAGGTGGTCTCAGGCGAATGTCCTCCCGGCAGCCGCGGAGACGAGGGTGCCCCCCTCGAAAACGCGCTCCGGGATGCGGTCCTGCCACCCCATGACCTCCAGCGTGTCCCGCACGCCTTCCACCGTCCCCCAGTCGTTCCAGGTGACCCCCTCCAGGGGCGTCACCAGCAGCTCCCGGGGCTCGCGCTGGAGAACTTGGGTGGAAAAATTGAAGGGAACCACGTCGGCGAAGAGGTCGGCCAGGCGGCTGTTCCAGCCGTCCTGCCGGACTTCCTTGGAATACGCGGAGACGCAGGCCATGGTTTCCGGCATCCGCTTCCAGAGCAGGTACCAGAGCCTGCTGGCCTTGCCGGCGAGGATGAAGGTATTCCAGAGAGCCCCATCCTGGTAGAGCCGTTTCGCGATTTCCAGCCGGGGCTTCTCGATGAAGCGGTCGACCTGGCAGAGCCTCGGCGGGCCCTCTGCCCTCACCTCCTTGCCGCGCTGAATCCAGCCGAGCCCGGTGCTCGGGCCGCTCGGCTGCGCACCCAGGAGGACAGCGCTCATCGTGATGTAGCCGTTCAGGAGGGGAAGGACGCGGTCGATGTTCTCCCGCAGCGACTTTTCCGGATAGATGAAGTGGTCCGTGGGGAAAATGACGACGGAAGCCTGCGGCTCGATGCCCATCACGTGAGCCACGGCCAAGCAGATGGCGGGGCCGGTGTCCCGGTTCTGTGGCTGAACAATGAAGTTGCGCGTCGGGACGTCCGGAAGCTGGCTGAAGGCCCAGCGCTGCTGGCCCTCGGTGATGACCGCCAGGATCCTCTCCGGCGGGGAATGCCAGAGCGCCCTCTCATAGGTGTGCTGGAGCATGGAGCGCGTGCCGATGAGGGTCGCGAACTGCTTCGGACGGGCGTCCGAATGGAACCTGCGGGTAAGGGTGGAGAGCCGGCTGCCGTTGCCTCCCGCCAGCAGGACGCTCCAAGTGGATTCGCTTTCACTGGCGCACAGCATCTCGCTTTGCTGAAGCCCCGCAGACTCTTCCATGAGGTTGGACATGGTGGACCTCCACGTATTCATGATTCCGCACGATGTTCACGGACTTGCTTTTGGCATGCGGCCGCCCGTTCCCGCCCGTTGCACCACCATGATCCAAAAGGGGGAAGCTCGTTGCCGCCGACATTCGAATTACCGGATGAAACCGTAGTCTCCCGTGCGTGTCATGGCTCCTCCTTCCGACGGCCTTGGAGCAGGCCCGCGGTTGCGCCGCAAGGCCTCTCCTCCGTTGCGAACTGACATGCGAACAAACGTCCAGCCTGCGATTCGGCAAAGGTCGGAAATTCGTCGAGAGCGGAACGGGCTGCCGGCCGGGAGCCTCCCCAATGTGGCTCCCTGCTATCCGCTCCTCTCAATAGGCGTTTTTCGGTTTTGCCGGGTGCGCGAAATGGCTTCGCAATGGAATAACAATGCAGCAGGCGGCGACATTCTTCTATCGGGGAGAAATCCGGTTCGGAGGCTGGAAAAGACCTGACCATGTGGTCGAGACAACTCCCGAGGCTCCAAAAAATGCGGCTTAAATTAAGGAAAACCATCGGAGTAGCGGGTCCCGAAAGCGGATAAGCATGCATCGCCGGGGCGAACGAGGAAGGGGGCGGATTCCTGCCCCGGCGGCAGGGAGTTCTCTCGAAAGGAGAAACGGGTGTTTTCGCTCGATCCGCACCGGACGCACGGCCGGACGTGAAGGAAACACCTTCATTATTTTTGCCATATCCTTCCGCGCGCACGGCGGGAACTGGAGCTTCCGCAACCCGCAGTCCGCCGCTTGCGATGCTCGCGCGCAAGCGCGGTTGGAAAGCCGGCCATGACACGAAAATGGCGCCGCGGAAACCTTTCGCCGAATGGAGGGTTCCTTCCACCGGATTTCGGCGGGGCGTCTTGTCTCATTCCTCGCCGCGGAACAAATTGTAGTAAGGTTCGCCGAGTCCGCTGATGAGGCAACGCCAATGAAGCAGCCCGACAGTGTGAAGACGCAAAAAAAAGCCGATTCCTCCGTTTCCCCCCCAGCACCAGGAAAAGCCCGGCATCGAGGCGGGGCTGCGGCCGAGGCCCCAGTACGAGGGAGAGGGCTACCGCGGCTCCGGCAAGCTGGACGGAAAGGTGGCGCTCGTCACAGGAGGCGATTCGGGCATCGGCCGCGCGGTCGCCGTGCTTTTCGCCCGCGAGGGAGCGGATGTCGCCATCGTGTATCTCCCGGTCGAGCAGCGGGACGCCGAGGAGACATGCCGTACCGTCGAGGCGGAGGGAACGAGGGCTATGCTGATCCCGGGGGATGTCACCCAGCCCTCCTTCTGCCGGCAGGCCGTCGAGAAGACTGTCCGCGAGTTCGATCACCTCGACATTCTGGTGAACAACGCCGCGTATCAGCAGCATCTGAGCGGACTGGAGGAGATCACAGAGGAGCAGTGGGACCAAACCTTCAAGACGAACATCTACGGCTACTTCTACATGGCCAAGGCCGCCATCGGCCACATGAAGCCCGGGGCCGTCATCCTCAATTCGGGCTCCATCACCGGGCTGGAGGGCAGCGGAAAGCTCATCGACTACTCCTCCACCAAGGGCGCCATCCACACGTTCACCAAGTCGCTGGCGCACAATCTCCTCGAGCGCGGCATCCGGGTGAACTGCGTGTCGCCGGGGCCGGTCTGGACTCCGCTCAACCCCTCGGACCGCCCGGCGGAGGAGATCTCCCAGTTCGGCTCCCAGGTGCCGATGGGCAGGCCCGCGCAGCCCGAGGAGATCGCCCCCGCCTTCGTGTTCTTCGCCTCGGACGCGGACTCGCGGTACATCACCGGGGAAATCCTCACCTTGACCGGCGGAAAGACCACCGCCGCCTGACCATCCGCCGCTCTCGACCGGCCGCCGACGGAAGGAGCTCGGGCATGCCGAAATGGTCCCACAAGGATGAGCGCCAATACGAGCACATCAAAGAGAGCTCCCGGAAGCGGGGAGCATCCACGAGACGGGCGAAGGAAATCGCCGGCCGCACGGTGAACAAGCGGCGCCGCGAGGAGAGCCGGACGCCCAATAGGCGGACGCAGGGCACCGGGAACCCCAGGTGGGGGCTCGAGGCGCGCTCCAAGGAAGAGCTCTACAACATCGCCGGCGAGAAAAACATCGGGGGCCGGAGCAAGATGAACAAGGCCGAACTCGTCGAAGCGATCCGGAAGAGCCGCTGATTTGGACTCATGCGGGGCGTGCCGCCCGCTCCGGGAAGGCGCCGATGATTTCAGCCCCCCAGTTAAAGGAATACCGCCGGAAGCGCGACTTCAAGCGCACCCCTGAGCCAAAAGGCACGCCGGAGCGGGCCGCCGAGGGGCGTACCTTTGTCGTCCAAAAACACGACGCCACCCGCCTTCACTACGACCTGCGCCTCGAGATGGGCGGCACCCTCAAGAGCTGGGCCGTCCCCAAGGGACCGAGCCTGGACCCGGGCGAGAAGCGCCTGGCGGTCCGCGTGGAGGATCACCCGCTCGAATACGGCGGCTTCGAGGGGACCATCCCCGAGGGGGAGTACGGCGCGGGGTCGGTTCTCGTCTGGGACCGTGGGCGGTGGGAGCCCCTGGGAGATCCCGACGAGGGCTACCGGAAGGGCAAGCTCCATTTCCGGCTCCACGGCGAGAAGCTCAAGGGAGGCTGGGTGCTCGTGCGCATGGGAGGGGCACGGGGCGAGGACGGCAAGAACTGGCTCTTCTTCAAGGAAAAGGACAAAGAGGCGGGCAAGAAAGACATCCTCAAGGAGCGCCCCGAGAGCGTCCTGAGCGGCCGCCGCATCTGGGGGGCCGGGCCGGCGGCGGAGGACGGGAGGCGGAACGGGAAGAAGGCCCCGCCCGAGCCCGCCGCGCCGGAGAAGCTCACGGGCCGAAAGGCGGGGCGCCCGCGCCGTAGGCGGCCCGGGATGGCTCCCGCCGGCCTCCACAACGCTCGAGGGGCGCCCCCGCCGAGCAGGCTCGCCCCCCAGCTCGCCACCCTCGTCCCCAAGGTCCCCGAAGGGGACGGCTGGCTCCACGAGATCAAGTTCGACGGCTACCGCATCCTCTGCCGCCTGAGAGAGGGCGAGGTGCGCCTCATCACGCGGGGCGGGAAGGACTGGACGGCCCGCTTTTCCGGCGTAGCCCGCGCCTGCGCCGGGTTCCCGGCAAAGGAGGCCATCCTCGACGGCGAGGTGGTCGCCTTGCGGGAGGACGGGACCTCCGACTTCCAGGCCCTGCAAAACTCCCTGAAGGGCGGCTCCGACGCTCCCATCGTCTACTACGTCTTCGATCTTCCCTATGCGGACGGGTTCGATCTCAGGAAGTCCCCCCTCATCGAGCGGAAGGAGCTGCTGCGGCGCCGGCTGGAGAGCCGCGCCGGGATGGATTCCCACCTGCAGTACAGCCAGCACGTGCAGGGAAAGGGGTCGGAAGTCTACGGCCACGCCTGCCGGATCGGGGTGGAGGGCGTCGTCTGCAAGAAAGCGGGCAGCGAATACCAGCCCAAGCGCACGAAGACCTGGCTCAAGGTGAAATGCACCCGCCGGCAGGAGTTCGTCATCGGCGGCTTTACCGACCCCGGGGGCTCGCGCCGGGGGTTCGGCGCCCTTCTGCTGGGCTGCTATGACGGGGATGATCTCGTCTATTGCGGGAAGGTGGGGACCGGCTTCGACGACGCCCTGCTGGTCGACCTGGCCGGGAGGCTCAAGCGGATGGAGCGGAAGGCTCCCTCCTTCAAGAACCCTCCCCGCGGCCCAGAGGCCCGTGGCGCGCACTGGGTGCGGCCGGAGCTGGTGGGGGAGGTGGCCTTCACGGAGTGGACCGGGGACGGCTCGCTGCGCCACCCGGCGTTTGTGGGCCTGCGGGAGGACAAGCCGGCCCGCGAGGTGGCGCGCGAGAGCTATGGGTTCCTGCCCGGGGGGGACGGGCGGGGTGGCCGCTCGTCCAAGCCAAAGAAATCCCGGAAGAGGGCGACGAAGAAAAACCGCGCCTCCGCCGGGCCCGCCAAAAAGAGGGGGACCCGATCGGCCCGCAAGGAGCCGGAGGAGACCGTGGCGGGCGTCCCCCTGTCGAACCCCGGCCGCGTCCTCTTCCCCGAGCAAGATCTCACCAAGCGCACCCTCGCGGAATATTACGAGCGGATCGCGGAATGGGCGCTCCCCCACGTCGCCGGCCGCCCCCTCACCCTCGTCCGCTGCCCCCAGGGGCACGCCAAGGACTGCTTCTTCCAGAAGCACATCGACGGCCCCATGCCCAAGGGCATGAGAGGGATGAAAATCCAGGAAAAAGCGGCGTCCGGCGCCTACCTCGTGGTCGATGATCTGCCCGGGCTCATCTCCCTGGTCCAGCTCGGGGTGCTGGAGATCCACACGTGGGGGAGCCGGGCGGACAATGTGGAGAAGCCCGACCTCCTGGTCTTCGACCTGGACCCCGACCCCGGCGTGAGGTGGGAGGACGTGATCGAGAGCGCGCGGGTGACGGGGGGACGCCTGGCGGAGCTGGGCCTCCGCAGCTTTGTCAAGACCTCGGGCGGCAAGGGCCTGCACGTCGTCGCGCCCATCGCCTGCAGGGGCGGCTGGGAGGAAGTCAGGTCGTTCGCCAAGGCGGTCGTGGAGGACATCTGCCGGGAGATGCCCGGCCGCTGCGCCGCCACCATGAGCAAGCCGAAACGGAAGGGGAAGATCTTCATCGACCATTTCCGCAACGGGCGGGGGGCGACCTCGGTCGCCGCCTATTCCACCCGCGCCAAGGCCGGCGCGCCGGTTTCCGCCCCCATCCACTGGGACGAGCTCTCCCCCCGCCTCAAGGCGGACGCCTTCAACGTCCAGAACGTCCCGAGGCGCCTCGCCTCCCTCAAGCGCGACCCCTGGGAGGGCTTCTTCCGGGTTCGCCAGTCGATCACGTCGGAGATGAAGAAGACGCTGGGGATGGAAGAGAAATAGAATAGAGAAACCCGCCGGCGGGGCGGGCCTCAAGCCGTCTTCCGGTGGCGCTCCTGAGCCTGGGGCTTGACCGCCGCGCGGGAGGGCCTGCGCGCCCGAGGCTCCTTCCGGCCGCCCTGCTTCTCCCGGAGACTCCGCTGCAGCGCCTCCATGAGGTTGACCACGCGCCCCCGGCCGCCCCCCTCGGCCGTGGCCGCGGTGACGAACTCCTTGCCCTCGGCCTTCGCCTCGATCAGCTTCTCCAGCTCCTCGCGGTATTCGTCGCGGTAGCGGGAGGGGTCGAAATCCGTCGTCATCTCGTTGATGAGCTTCATGGCGATGTCGAGCTCGCGGCCGGCCGGCTTCACGTCGCGCGGGATATCGAGCTGCCCGGCCTCGGCCACCTCGTCGCTGTAGTGCATGGCATGGAGGACGATGGCCCCGTCCCGGGGGCGCAGGATGGAGAGATGCTGCCGCTCCCGCATGACGAAATGGGCGATGGCGGCCGTCTTGCTCTCCTCCATCGCGCGGAGGAGCAGGCTGTACGCCTTCGCGGCGTTCTCGTCGGGGACGAGGTAGTAAGGCTTGTCGAAATAGACGGGGTCCACCTCCTCGATCCGGATGAAGGCGTCGATGGCGATGGAGCGTCCCTCGTCGGGCCGTAGCTTCTTGAGTTCCTTCTCGTCCATCAGGATGTACTGGTCGGGCGCGATCTCGTAGCCCCTCGCCGTCTCGTTGAAGTCGTACTCCTCGCCGGTTTCCGGGCAGTAGAGCTTCCGGCGGAGGCGGCAGGACCCGTCCGGGTTCAGCAGGTGGAACCGCACGCTCTTCTCCCGTACCACGGTTTGCAGCTTCACCGGGATGTTCACTAGCCCGAAGCTGATATTTCCGCTCCAAATCGATCGCGGCACTCAGTCCCCTCCCGGCACCGCATGCATCAGCCGCGCCGGGTGAGGCGGCGGAAAGAAATTCCGCCGCCTTCCCGGAACAGTCTCCTGATGGGATCCCTCAGCGGTGCGCCGACACCTCCTCGAGCGCCTTTCCGGCCATCTCGACTTCCTCGCTGCGGACCGCGAAATCACCCAGCGAGATGATACCCACCAGGCGCTTGTCCCTGTTCAGGATCGGAAGGCGCCGGATCTGCTTGTCGGACATGAGCTTGGCCGCCTCGTCGATGTCCTGGTCCTCGAAGCAGTAATGGACGCCCGGCGACATGGACTCGCGGACGGACGCCTTCCTGCAATCCTTTCCCCCGGCCACCGCGTTCACCACGATGTCCCGATCCGTGATCGTCCCCACGATCCGATCGTTCTCCCCGACGGGCAGCATGCCGAAATTGCCCTTTTTCATCGTGGCGGCGGCGTCTGTCAGAGTGGCGTCCGGCGAGATGACTTTCACATCCGTGCTCATGATTTCCCGAATCTGCATGACCTTTCACCTCTCAATGTACACGGTGCCCGCACCGCGGCGCCTACCCGTGAACCGGAAGGCCCGCGTTCTTCCAGCCCTCCACTCCGCCCCGCAGGGCGAAAGCATTCCTGAAACCCTTCATCCGGTATTTCTCGGCCTGACCGGCCGCGGTGGCTTCCTTGGGTCAGGCGCAATAGAAAATGAGTTCCCGATCCTTGCCCAGGTTTCCCGCGCGCTGTTCGAACTCCCGCAGGTTGAGGGAGCCCTCCAGGTTTATCTTCTTGCATTTCTCTTCTTCTTCATAGGCGCACACCAGCAGGGCTCCCTCTTCCATCTTGCCGTAGGCTTCTTTCGCGCCGATGCGCGGGACGTTAGCCATCGGGATGCTCCTCCGGAGCCTGCCTTTTGAGGCGCAGGCCCTTCCTCATTGTGAATTTTGGCGGCGCTTCAGGCGAGACAGGCGTTTGGGAGGGCCCAAGAGCGGGCCCCTTCAAAAATTTGGGCCGGGCCGGAGGATGAAGCAAGGGATTTTCTGCGGAGCACCCGCAAGGGCGAAACGGGAGCAAAGCCTGCGATACGACCGGCGGGAGCCCGGCCTCTTGCCGGACACCGCCGCCTCGGCGATTGCTCCGGCCGCGGGCCGGGCCGCCGGAATCCGGCGCGGCGCGGGTCAGGCCAGGAACTTCCCGTCCTTCACGACCGGCTCCCCGTCCAGCTCGACGGTGGTGCCGTACAGCAGGGCGTCCAGGTGCATCTTGCTCCGCACCGAGCCGCCGAGGCTGTAGTTGTCCCCGATGCCGAAGTGCGCGGTGCCAATGAGCCGCTTGTCCTGGTTGTTGCCGCGGGGCCGCTCGTTCGGGACGGTGCCGATGCCCAGTTCGGCGACGTTGGTGGCGTTGTCGTCCGCCTGGTCCCAGATCGCCTTCAGGCGCTCGGCGTCCGCCCCGCCCGAGACTTTCGCGACGGTTCCCTTCTCGAACGTCAGGCGGATGGGCTCGCGGACGAAGCCGATCCAGTTCACCATCCCGTCCACGACGGCGACGCCCTCGGCCGTCCCCTCCAGCGGCGAGACGGCCGCCTCGGAGAAGTTCGGCATGCTCGCCCAGAAGCCCTTCTCGGTGCAGATGGAGGAGATCCCGTAGCCCTTGCGGCCCTCGAGGGACATGGCGACGTCGGTGCCGAGGGCGGTGGTGACGCGCGCCCGCTTGGCGGCCGTGAGGCGCGCGGCCAGGCGGTTCGCGCGATCCTTGGTATCGAGCAGCTCCTTGGCCGTGACGCGCTCCCCCGGCTCGGGGACCATGAAATTGCCGAAGCGCACCCCCCGGGCGAGGGCATCCTTGCGCGCCTTGGTGTGGACGAACTGGTTGATGGCCAGGTCGGAGAGGGCGGCGATCGCCACGTCGGCGGCGTTCATCGCCGCGATGATGATGTCGTTCGGCTCCTTCTGGTAGGGCTTGGGCTCGGGGATGAGGGTGATCGCCGGGACGGCGCCCTTCACGGCCGCGGCGGCCGCCAGCGCCTCGCCCCAGGGGAGGTGCTCCTGGTCCACGATGACCAGGACCTTCTCACCCTCCTTCACGCCCAGGCACGTCTCGATGCACAGGTGCGCCGTCTCCATCCGATCCATGAAGCTGACCATCGCAGTCCTCCGGT
This sequence comes from Candidatus Tectomicrobia bacterium, assembly GCA_016192135.1. Taxonomy (NCBI): domain Bacteria; kingdom Pseudomonadati; phylum Candidatus Tectimicrobiota; species Candidatus Tectimicrobiota bacterium. The sequence goes on from JACPUR010000031.1 coordinate 24,075, forward strand.
ATGGATAAAATTCCGCATCCCTCGCCCAGCGCGAAAGCCGAGAGGCATCCGCCTCCGCCCGCGCCGCCTGCCCGCGGCCGGGTCGTACTCGCGAAGCGGGTATGAAGTGACGCTGCCGGGCACGTAGCCCCCGGCGACGTACATCTTGCCGCCGAGCTCCGCCACCGAGATCTCGGTGCGGGGAATGGGCAGCGGGGCCTTCCTCAGCCAGTTCCCCGGCCCCTCCCGCATCTGGGCGGAAGCGGGAAGGGCAAGGAGGACGAGCGGCGGAAGCACGGCGAGGAAAACCCGTGGGCGCTCGAAGCGCGCCTTCACACCGGCGGCACCCTCCCCCTTCGGCGCGCGGCGCGTGCGGGTTTCCCGCACGGAAACCCGAGGATTCTTCGTTTCGGCGGCCGCGGCCGCGGATGGTGCGGAAATCCTAGCACATTTCGCCGCTGATGCGGCCGAAGCCCGCTCGCCCCGGAGGCCGGAAACCGCCCGCTCGAAAATCCGCCCCGCTTCCCCTATACTTCCCGCATCCCGAAAAGCACGGCGGCCCCGCCGCAGGAGGAGGTCACATGACGGTGAACAGCCCCGCGACGCGGGACGACCGGATCGGCCGCCCCCCCTACATCCCCGGGACTCCCGAGGAGCTCGACGCGGTCATCGCGGCCCCGGACAACCACGAGGTGCTCATCGACAACGACAGGGTCCGCGTGCTGCGCGTGACCATCCGGCCGGGCGAGCTCGAGCACATGCACACCCACAGGTGGCCGAGCGTCTTCATCATCACGAGCCTGCCCAAGATCGTGTACTACACCGAGAAGATGGAGGCCGTCCCCCCCTCGGGCACCCGGCGCGAGGGCGTCCCCATCTTCATCGAGCCCGAGGGCGTCCACGCCGTCGAGAACAAGGACACGAGGCTGTTCGAGGGGATCCGCATCGAGCTGAAGGGCTGACGGAAGGCCGGGGCTCCTTCCGGCCTGGGCTTCCCGCCGCGCCCTCCCTTTCACTTTCGGAGGGGCGGCCCGTCCCGCATCCATCCTTCCTCCACTCGCCTCCGCCGCCGGTTTGGGAATGGAAGGCGGGCCTGCGGCGCCCAGTGCCGCGGCCGCTCAAGGGTTCCGCCGGGATTGGATTCCAAGGAGCTTACAGTCGGAAATTCAAACAGGAGAGATAACCTCAAGTATATTTTATACTCTCTTTTTCACGCCATGTAACTCGCCGCGCCCCTTTCAAAAAAAAGCCTTTCATTTCATGGCATAAGAAAGGCGAGTCGGATATCGTACGCCCGAAAACCGCCGCCGATCCCCCGGAGGATCCCCGAAATGGCCACCGTCCTCTCCACCGCCCGGCGCCTCGGCGGCTACCGCTACACCCAGGCCGAGATCGAGCCCTGGCTCAGCCGCTGGCTGGAGGGGAACGGCGAGGCGAGGGAGCGCGCCATCCGCATGTGCCGCAATTCCCAGGTCGGCGCCCGCGCCTCCGTGGTCCCCATCGAGGAAGTCTTCCGCGAGCGCACGTTCGAGGAGAAGAACGACATCTACCGGGAGAACGCGATCATCCTCGCCGAGGACGCCGCCCGCCGCGCCCTCGAGGAGGCCGGCGCCGCCCCGGAGGAGGTGGACATCATCATCTCCGTCTCCTGCACCGGCTTCATGATCCCCGCCGTGGACGCCTACCTCATCAACCGCCTGGGCCTCCGCCCCGAGGTGAAGCGCCTCCCGATGACCGAGATGGGCTGCGCGGCCGGCGCCACAGCGCTGGCCCGAGCCTGGGAATACCTGCGGGCCTTCCCGGAGCACAAGGCCCTCGTCGTCTCCGTCGAGCTGGCCACCCTCACCTTCCAGCCCCGAGACTTCTCCATGGACAACCTCGTCTCGGCCGCCATCTTCGGCGACGGGGCCGCCGCCGCCGTCCTGGGCGGAGCCCCCGGGCCCGGCGCCCGCATCGAGGGCTGCCGCACCACCACCCTCCCCGGGACCCTGCACCTCTTCGGCTTCCGCCTCTCGAACACCGGCTTCCGCATCATCCTCTCGCGCGGCATCCCCGCCGCCGTCCGGGCCCGCCTCAGGCCCATCGTCGAGGGGTTTCTCGGGGAGCACGGCCTCGCCCTCCCCGAGGTCCGCCACCTCATCTTCCACCCGGGCGGCAAGCGCATCATCGAGGTCTACCGCGACGAGCTGGGCCTGCCCGAGGAGGCGCTGCGCTTCTCCGCCGCCATGCTCAGCGCCCACGGCAACCTCTCCTCGAGCTCGGTCCTCGTCATCCTCGACGACATCCTCCGCCGCGGCGAGGCCGCGCCCGGGGACGCCGGCCTCCTCCTCGCCATGGGCCCCGGCTTCACCATCGAGCAGCTCCTCCTCCGCTGGCACGGCTGAGCCCCTCCGGCAAAACGGGATTTAAATCCCCAATCCCTCCCCCCCTGAGGGAGGAAGGAGAAAAACCCGCCCCCTCATGGGGGGAGGGAGCGCCCCGCCCAGGCGCCCGCCGCCTGGGGACCCGGAAAGTGGGGCGCGATGGGGGGCATTGTTATCCGGAACTATCAGCAATTAACAGGAACTAACGGAAGTCCCCAGCCCAGGGGCTCCTTTTTCGCGCGCCTCCCCCTTCCCCGGCATGCGCCGGGGGGGCGAGTGCAAATGTAAGGCATGGGGAGGAAGGTCCAGCTACCCCATTTTCGCGCACTTTCATGCACGGGCGGAAATCTGGCCCTTTTGGGCGGTTTTAGCCGGAAAAAAATTAAAATTTAACCAAAAAACCGGCCGCCGGGACCCCGGCCGCCCTCGCCCGGCCGGCTCCCGCTCCCCCTATTCCTCCCCCCGGAAGAACACGGCCGCGAGGGGCGGAAGGGTGAGGCGGAGGGAGTAGGGCCGGCCGTGGGCGGGGCTTTCCTCGGCCGCGAGGCCCCCCATGTTGCCCATGCCGCCGCCCCCGAAGAACTCGGCGTCGCTGTTGGCGATCTCGCGCCAGAAGCCGCCCCGGGGGACGCCGATGCGGTAGGGCGCGCGCGGCACGGGGGTGAAGTTGAAGACCGCGGCGACCGGGGGATGCCCCGCCTCGCCCTTGCGGAGGAAGCTGAGGACGCTCTGGTCGCTGTCCCCGCCGTCGATCCACTCGAAGCCCTCGGGGTCGAAGTCGATGGTGTGGAGGGCGGGCTCCTCCCGGTGGAGGCGGTTCAGCTCCGAAACCCACCGGAGGATGCCCGACTGGAACGGCAGGTCCATGTGGTCCCATTCCACGGTGGCGTCGTGGTTCCACTCTCCGTACTGGCCGAACTCCCCGCCCATGAAGAGGAGCTTCTTGCCCGGGTGGGCGTGCATGAGGCCGTAGAGGAGCCGCAGGTTGGCCGCCTTCTGCCAGTCGTCGCCGGGCATGATGCCCCAGAGGGAGCCCTTGCCGTGCACGACCTCGTCGTGGGAGAGCGGGAGCACGAAGTTCTCGTTGAAGGCGTAGATCATGCGGAAGGTGAGGTCGTTGTGGTGGAAGCGGCGGTGGATGGGCTCCTTGCGCATGTAGCGCAGGGTGTCGTGCATCCAGCCCATGTCCCACTTCATGCCGAAGCCCAGGCCGCCGACATAGGCGGGCCGGGAGACCATCGGCCAGGCGGTGGACTCCTCGGCGTAGGTCTGGACGTCGGGGTGGCGGCGGTAGATCTCCTCGTTCAGGCGGCGGAGGAAGTGGATGGCCTGGATGTTCTCGCGGCCCCCGTACTCGTTCGGGATCCACTCGCCCTCCTTGCGGGAGTAGTCGAGATAGAGCATGGAGGCGACGGCGTCTACGCGGAGCCCGTCGGCGTGGTACCTCTCGAGCCAGAAGAGCGCGCTGCTGATGAGGAAGGCGCGCACCTCGTTGCGGCCATAGTTGAAGATAAAGCTCTGCCAGTCGGGATGGAAGCCCTGGCGGGGGTCCCCGTGCTCGTAGAGATGGGTGCCGTCGAAATAGGCGAGCCCGTGCCCGTCGGCCGGAAAGTGGGACGGCACCCAGTCGAGGATGACGCCGATGCCGTTCTGGTGGAGGTGGTCCACGAGGTACATGAAGTCCTGCGGCGCGCCGTACCGGGCGCTCGGCGCGAAGTAGGAGGTGGTCTGGTAGCCCCAGGAGCCGAAGAAAGGGTGCTCCATGACGGGAAGGAACTCGACGTGGGTGAAGCCCAGCCGCGTCACGTGCTCGGCCAGGCGGTGGGCCAGCTCCCGGTAGGAGAGGGAGCGGTAACCCTCGCCGGGCACGCGCATCCACGAGCCCAGGTGCACCTCGTAGATGGAGATGGGAGACTTCCGGTTATTGAAGGCGCGGCGCTTCCGCATCCAGTCCTCGTCCCCCCACGCGTAGTCGAGGTCCCAGACGACGGAGGCGGTCTGGGGGGGCACCTCGGTGCGCAGGGCGAAGGGATCGGCCTTCTGCTCGCGGAAGCCCAGGAAGCGCGAATTGACCTGATACTTGTAGGTCTCCCCCTTCCCGACGCCCGGGATGAAGCCCTCCCAGACGCCGGAGCTGCTGGGCCGGAGGGGATGGCGGCCCGCCGTCCAGCCGTTGAAGTTCCCGAGGACGCTCACCGCCTCGGCGTTGGGCGCCCATACCGCGAAGTGGGTGCCGTCGGCTCCCTCCCGGCGAGCCGGGTGGGAGCCGAGCTTCTCGTAGAGGTGGAAGTGCGTCCCCTCGTTGAACAGATACACGTCGTCCCCCGTCAGGACGCTCACGTCGTGCCGGACGCGCGCTTCCGCCCCGGCGGTGCGGTTGTCATTCATGAGGATTCCCTCTCCATCAGCATGGTGATCCCCCGGATGGGGATCCCCACCCAGCCGGGCCGGTTGTTCAGCTCGTAATTCAGCTCGTAGACGCTCTTCTCGAGCAGGGTCACATCCAGCAGAAGAGCCATCTCGTCCCGCCCCGGCGGAATCAGAATGGAGGCGGCCATTTCGTCAAGGTAAGCCCGCAGGAAGGAGGCGCTCGCCCAGCGCCACCAGAACTCGGCCCAGCCTTCCAGCAGGGGAACGTCCTCCTCCCGCACGCCCCGCTGCTCCCGTTCCCCCCACAGCGGGCCCGACGCCGCGTAGTGGAAGGATCGCAGCATGCCGGCCACGTCGTGGAGAGGCGTGCGCTTCAATGTACGCTCGCTCAGGGCGCGGGCGGGCTCTCCCTCGAAGTCGATGATCACGAAGTCGCTGCTCGAGCACAGGACCTGGCCCAGATGATAGTCCCCGTGGACGCGGATGCGCATGGAGGCGAGTTTCTGCTCCCGGATGGCCTGGGAGCGGTCCAGGATGGCCTTCTCCAGCCCCAGGACCCGCCGGGCCTCCTCCTGCGAGCGCTCGGGGATGGAGGGCAGCTTCTCCTGGAGCGCCTGGAACGTCTGGCGGACCTGGTTGCGGATGGACTGGTAGAGCGACCGCTGGTACAGGCGGGTGAAGGGCTCGGGCGCGAACCCGGGCTTTCCGCCCGAGGCGAGGGCCCGGTGCATCCCGGCCGTGCGCCGTCCCAGCAGCCCGGCCAGCTCCAGGTAGGGGCCGATCATCTCGCGGGCGAGCTCCGGGGGCTCCTCCGCGCAGAGATCGAGGAGGGAGCGGCTCCTCCCCGTGATCTCCCGGTCCCGGCCCTGCGTCAGCGCCCGCTCCATGAAGCGGCCCACTTCGTCCACGGTGAATTGCCACGCATCCCCTTGGTTCGGCACATACCCCTGGAGGATGGCCAGCGAGCTCGTCCCGCCCCGCCCCCGGCGGAGCTCCATGTACCCCGCGACCGGCGCGATGTGGGGGAACTCCCCCGCGGCCGTCAGGAACGTCCCGATCTCGACGTCGGGATTGACCCCGTTCTCCAGGCGGCGGAAGCACTTGAGCACCAGCTTGTCTCCGTAGTTGACCGAGGTGTTGCTCTGCTCGGCGCGCATCAGCCGCGGCGGGAGGGACTGCGGGCTGCTTCCCCGCAGCCTCTCGAAGGCCTCCGAGAGGACCGGAACGATCTCGCCCGTCCGGCCCTTCAGGCGCCGGCGCCGGGCCATGACCAGCAGCAGCGCCCGGCTGAAGCTGTCGTCCTGGAAGGCGTCGAACAGGATGCCTTCCGCCTCGCCCCGGACGCTCTTCGTCCGGATGCGGGCGATGGCGAACCTCCGGGCCTCCGACAGGATCTCCCTCGCCTGATCGCCCGCGGCGAAGGCCATGGGCAGAAGGTAGGTCTCGCGGCCGCCGTCCGCGTAGTCGACCTCGAGTATCGTGAGGTAGGTAACCGAGGAGACGAAGGGCACGGAGAAGATATCCGCGATGCGGACCTTCCGGAGCCCGCGCGCCTTCCCGCCGAACCAGCGCCGCTCCTGGATGAAGCCGGGCAAGACGGCCTCCAGCGCCTCCCTCTCCCGGCCCGCCAGCGCGTTGTCCCAATCCCCCCTCACCGGGATGACGGGCAGGTCGCCCTCCGAGGGCTCCGCGCCCACGTCCAGCGCCCGGACGGCCACCATCGAGAACCACATGAAGCCGTGGGGCGCGAGGGAGAGGAAGTAGGGGCCCTCGCCCGCCACGGGAAACCGCGTGCGCCCGAAGAGCTCGACGGGCACCATCCCGCGGTAGGCGGAGAGGTCCAGCTCGGCGAACTGGACGAAGCGGGAGAGGTTCGCGACGACGAGGATGGTCTCCTCCCCGAACTTGCGCACGAAGGCGAGGACCTTGCGGTTGCGCGGGTAGAGGAACTCCAGCGTCCCGCGTCCGAACGCCTTGAACTCCTTGCGCAGCGCGATGAGCCGCTTCATCCACCACAGGAGGGAGTGGGGGTTGTTCTGCTGCACCTCCACGTTGACCGCCTCGTAGTGGTACTCGGGATCGGTTATCACCGGCAGGATGAGGCGCTGCGGGTTGGAGGCCGAGAAGCCCGCGTTGCGGTCCCCGCTCCACTGCATGGGGGTGCGGACGCCGTTGCGGTCGCCCAGGTAGAAGTTGTCCCCCATGCCGATCTCGTCCCCGTAGTAGAGCACCGGGGTGCCCGGCAGGGAGAAGAGGAGGCTGTTCATCAGCTCGATCTTCTTGCGGTCGTTCCCCAGAAGGGGGGACAGGCGCCGCCGGATGCCCAGATTGATGCGCGCCTGCGGCTCGTTGGCGTAGGCGCGGTACATGTACTCGCGCTCCTCCTCCGACACCATCTCAAGGGTGAGCTCGTCGTGGTTGCGCAGGAAGAGCGCCCACTGGCAGAGCTCGGGCACCTCGGGCGTCTGCTCCAGGATGTCCACGAGCGGGTAGCGCTCCTCCATCCGGATCGCCATGAACATGCGGGGCATGATGGGGAAGTGGAAGGCCATGTGGCACTCGTCGCCCCGGCCGAAGTAGGCGACGGCGTCCTCGGGCCACTGGTTCGCCTCGGCGATGAACATCCGGTTGCGGAACTTCCGGTCCACGCGCGCGCGGAGGTCCCGCAGGAAGAGGTGCGTCTCCGCCAGGTTCTCGCAGTTGGTCCCTTCCCGCTCGTAGAGATAGGGCACGGCATCCAGCCGGAGGCCGTCCACCCCCAGCGAGAGCCAGAAGTCCATCGCCTGGAAAATGGCCTTCCGCACGGCGGGGTTGTCGTAGTTGAGGTCGGGCTGGTGGGAGTAGAAGCGGTGCCAGTAGTAGGCCTTGGCGACGGGGTCCCAGGCCCAGTTCGAGGGCTCGAAGTCCTGGAAGATGATGCGCGCCTCGGCGTATCTCTCGGCGGTGTCGCTCCACACGTAGAAGTCCCGGTGCACGCTCCCGGCCGGGGCGCGCCGCGCCCGCTGGAACCACGGATGCTGGTCGGACGTGTGGTTGACGACCAGCTCGGTCACCACGCGGATGCCCAGCCGGTGCGCCGCCCGCAGGAAGAGCTTGAAGTCGGCGAGCGTCCCGGTGTCGGGATGGATGGAGGTGAAGTCCGAGATGTCGTAGCCGTCGTCCCGCAGGGGAGAGGGATAGAAGGGCAGCAGCCACAGGGTGTTGATTCCGAGGTCCTGGAGATAGGGAAGCTTTTCCGTCAGCCCCTTGAAGTCCCCGATGCCGTCCCCGTCGCTGTCGTAGAACGAGCGCACGCGCGCCTCGTAGATGACGGCCTCCTTGTACCAGAACGGGTTGTCGTCCAGGCCCGGCTGCAACACGGCTAGAACACCCTTTCCACCCGCAGGACGTGGGCGGGCTCGGCCTCGGGATCCAGCCGGACGTAGTTCCGCTCGGACCACTCGTACCGGGCCCCCGTCAGCAGATCGTGCACCTCATAGCGGCTGCCCGCGGGGAGCCCTATCTCGCCCGGGGGAACGTGGGCGGTGCAGTGGTGCGGATGATGGGGGTCGAGGTTCACCGCCACGAGGAGGATGTTCGAGCCGTCGGCCGACCTCTTGGCGTAGAAGAGGATCTGATCGTTGTCCGCGTGGAGGAAGCGGAGGCCCCCGAGGCGGTGGAGGGCCGGGTTCTCCCGGCGGATGCCGTTCACCCGCGCGATGAAATCCTTGATGTGCCCCGGCCGGTTCCAGTCGCGGACGCGGATCTCGTACTTCTCCGAGTCGAGGTATTCCTCGCTGCCCGGGCGGGCCGCCGCGTTCTCCAGCAGTTCATAGCCGCTGTAGATGCCGTACGCGGGCGAGAGCGTGGCCGCCAGCACGAGCCTCGCCTTGAAGGCCGGCCGGCCGCCGTGCTGGAGGTACTCGGTCAGGATGTCCGGCGTGTTCACGAAAAAGTTGGGCACGAGGTAGTCGAGGGTCCCAGGCTGGGTGAGCTCGGTGAGGTACTCCGTCAGCTCGTGCTTGGTGTTGCGCCAGGTGAAGTAGGTGTAGGACTGGGTGAAGCCGAGCTTGGCGAGGGCCTTCATCATGGGAGGCCGGGTGAAGGCCTCGGCGAGGAAGACGGCGTCGGGGTGCGTCTCGTGCACCTTCGCGATGAGCCACTCCCAGAAGGCGAGCGGCTTGGTGTGCGGGTTGTCCACCCGGAAGATGCGGACGCCGTGCCCGATCCAGAAGAGGACCGTCCGCAGGAGCTCCTCCCACAGCGCCTCCCGCTGCGGGGAATCGAAGTTGACCGGGTAGATGTCCTCGTACTTCTTGGGGGGATTCTCGGCGTACTTGATGGTCCCGTCGGGGCGCCGGTAGAACCACTCCGGGTGCTCCCGCACCCAGGGATGATCGGGCGAGGCCTGGATGGCGAAGTCGAGCGCGACGGCGATGCCCTGCGCCTCGGCCGCCGCCACGAAGCGGTCGAAATCATCGAGGGTCCCGAGCGAGGGCTCGATGGCCATGTGCCCTCCGTGCTCGCTCCCGATCGCCCAGGGGCTCCCCGGGTCGGCAGGCCCCGCCTCGAGCGCGTTGTTCCGCCCCTTGCGCTTGGTCCGTCCGATGGGGTGGACGGGCGCGAGATAGACGACGTCGAAGCCCATCTCCCGGATGTCGGTCAGGCGCCGCTCGGCGTCGCGGAAAGTGCCGCTCCTCCCGGGCTCGGCCCCCTGGGAGCGGACGAAGATCTCGTACCAGGCGCCGCAGCGGCCCCGCTCCGGGACCGCCATTACCTCGAACAGGCTGGGGATCGTCACCAGATCCGGGCGCGGCTGGTGCCGCTCCACGGCCTCGAGCAGGTCCGCGAAGGAAGCCGCCTTGTAGGCCTCGCCCGGGCCCTGCGCCGTCTTCAGCGCCTCCTGCGAGGCCCGCAGGCGCACCCAGTCCGCCTCTTGCGCCTTCTCCGCCATCTCGGCGAGGAGCTGGATCCCCTCCTCGAGTTCGCCCCGCACGTCGGCGTAGCCGGCGTCCACCCGCTTCTTGAGGTCGGCCAGCCAGGAGGCGTAACGGTCGGTCCAGGCCTCGACGGCGAAGACATAGCGGCCGGGCTCGGGAAGGGGGAATTCCCCCCGCCACCAGTCGAGGCCCGGATTCACCGGCCGCATCGGCTCGGCGGAGAAGCGCTCGCCGCCCTTGCGCTTCCACTTGAGGCGGGCGCGGATGACGTCGTGGCCGTCGCGGAAGATCGTCGCCTCGACCGCGCACGCCTCTCCGGCCGGCCGCTTTACGGGGTAGCGGCCGCAGTCCAGCGACGGCGCGACCGACTCGATCAGGATGTGGCGTTCCATCCGAGTTCCCCCGCCAAGCGGAAAGCCCGATGCCCTCCCCCGACGGCGGGAGCGGATGCGACGCCGCTCGGAAATGGCGGAAGGGCCGGAACGGCGGCACAGCTCATCGGGATGACGGCGATCCGTTCGACCGCAGACTTCGATCACAGGCGACGATGGAGACGGCTCTGAACCGCGGGAAACGGCCGGGCCGCGATCGGCTCCCGCAAAAGCTGCGCCCCTTGTTGCCCGCGGCAATCCTTCCATCAGGATAGCCACATCATTTGGCCCTGACAACCGACGAGGCAAGGAGGATGGCCGGCCCGCGCTAGGATTCCCCGTCCTTGCGCAGGCACAGCAGGGCCAGCGAGCGCCCTTCGAGATCGAAGACTTCTCCGCCCTTGAGCAGGCGGTGCTTTCGCCGCCCGTTGGAGGTCCGCGTGTCCAACATGAGCTGCCACCGGATGTTCGCGCGGTGCGAGGGAACTGCGAAGGGAATGGGCTTGTAGTACGCGTTGAGGAGGATGAGGAGGGTGTCGTCCACGATCCGGTTGCCGCGGCCGTCGCGCTCGGTGATGGCGTCCCCGGCGAGGCGCAGCCCGACGCAGCGGGCCTCCGGGTTGTTCCAGTCTTCCTCCTGCATCTCGGCGCCGTCGGGCCGGAACCACACCAGGTCCCGCACCTCGGATCCCCGGATGCGCCGCCCCTGGAAGAACTTCCTCCGCCTGAGCACAGGATGCCGGTGGAAGAGCTGGATCAGGAACCGGGTGAAGTCGAGGAGCTCCTCCTTGGGATGGTCCAGGTTCCAGTCGATCCACGAGAGCTCGTTGTCCTGGCAGTAGGCGTTGTTGTTGCCGCGCTGGCTGCGGGAGATCTCGTCGCCCGCCCACAGCATCTGGACGCCCTGGGAGAGGAAGAGGGTGGCCAGGAAGTTCCGCTGCTGGCGGGCGCGCAGCTCGATGATGCCGGCGTCCTTGGTCGGGCCCTCGGCGCCGCAGTTCCAGCTCAGGTTGTCGTTGTGGCCGTCCCGGTTGCCTTCCTTGTTCGCCTCGTTGTGCTTTTCGTTGTAGCTGACCAGGTCGTGTAGCGTGAAGCCGTCGTGGCACGTGATGAAGTTGATGCTGGCGTGGGGGCGCCGTCCCGTCGCCTCGTAGAGGTCGCTGCTCCCGGTGAGGCGGTAGGCCAACTCGCCGAGCTGGCCGGAGTCCCCCCGCCAGAAGCGGCGCGCGGTGTCGCGGTATTTCCCGTTCCATTCGGCCCACAGGGTCGGGAACTGGCCCACGAGGTAGCCGCCCTCGCCCAGGTCCCACGGCTCGGCGATGAGCTTCACCTGCGAGATGACGGGGTCTTGCTGGATGATGTCGAAGAACGCCCCCAGGCGGTCCACCTCGTGCAGCTCCCGCGCGAGGGCCGACGCCAGGTCGAAGCGGAAGCCGTCCACGTGCATGTCGAGGACCCAGTACCGCAGGCTGTCCATGATGAGCTGGAGGGTGTTCGGGCTCATCATGTTCAGGGTGTTCCCGCAGCCGGTGAAGTCCATGTAGTAGCGGCGGTCGTCCGGCACGAGCCGGTAGTAGGAGGCGTTGTCGATGCCCCGGAAGCAGAGGGTAGGCCCCATGTGGTTGCCCTCGGCCGTGTGGTTGTAGACCACGTCGAGGATCACCTCGATGCCCTCGCGGTGGAAGGTCTTCACCATGCGCTTGAACTCGGTGAGCTGCTGCCCGCTATGGCCGGAGCTGGAGTAGCGGGCGTGGGGGGCGAAGAACCCGATGGAGTTGTAGCCCCAGTAATTGGCGAGCCTCTTCTCCGCCAGGTGGCGGTCGGTGACGAACTGGTGGACCGGCATCAGCTCGACCGCCGTGACGCCCAGGCCCTTGAGGTAGTCGATCACCGCCGGGCATGCGAGCCCGGCGTAGGTCCCGCGCAGTTCCTCGGGAACGCCCGGATGGCGGGCCGTGAAGCCCTTCACGTGCATCTCGTAGATAATGGTCTTGTGCCAGGGGGTGCGGAGGAGGGCGTCGCCGCCCCAGGTGAAGGCGGGGTCCACCACCACGCACTTGGGCATCCATTCGGCGTTGTCCCGCTCGTCCGGCGCGCCGTTCTCCGGCTCCCGGATCCGGTAGCCGAAGTGCTCGTCGCGCCACCGGGGCCCGCCCGTGATCGCCTTCGCGTAGGGGTCGAGGAGCAGCTTCGCCGGGTTGAAGCGGTGCCCTTCGTGCGGGGCGTATGGCCCGTGGACGCGGAATCCGTAGAAAAAGCCGGGCCGCACGTCCGGCAGGTAGCCGTGCCAGATGAAATTCGTCTGCTCCTCCAGCCGGATGCGCGCGTACTCGCGGGCGGAGCCCGGCTTCTCGAAGAGGCATAACTCGACCGCCGTGGCGTTCTCGGAGAAGAGGGCGAAGTTCACGCCCGCGCCATCCCACGTGGCCCCCAGGGGATAGGGGCTCCCGGGCCATACGTTCATGGGCGCCACTCCCGGCGGCGGGACAGAGGAAAAAAGCCGGATCGAACGGTGCAAGGCGGGATGTTCCAGAAAAACAGGCTTGATTCTAACCCAATTCCCGCGCCTCCGGAAGCCGCGCCGGCACGGCGGCGGAGCCCGCGAAAGAAGGCGAGGCCCGTAACCTTTCAAGATTCAATGGCCCGGGCCGCCCGGGGGCCGGCGTTCCCCCGGCTTGATCCGCCGCCCCTTCTTAAGTATAGAGAGAGCCTTCACGGGCCGGTCCCGGCAGCCCATCATCGAGAACGGCAGTCCGCCCAGCGGCGCGAACCGAGGCGACATTGAAGATCCTGATTACGGGCGGGGCGGGCTTCGTAGGCTCCCATCTGGCGACCCTGCTGCTCGAAAGGGGCCACGAGGTCCATCTGCTGGACGATTTCTCGACCGGCCGGCTCGAGAACCTCGGGCACATCGGGGGCAATCCGAAGCTCCATATGCACAAGGGCAGCGTCCTCGACGCCGGGCTGATCGCCCCCCTCGTCCAGGAATGCGATGAGATTTACCATTTGGCCGCGGCCGTGGGGGTCCGCCTGGTTATCGAGCGCCCCGTCGAGACCATCATGACGAACGTCCGGGGCACCGAGGTGGTGCTCGAGGCGGCGCTCAGGGCGGGCCGGAAGATCCTCGTCGCCTCCACCTCCGAGGTGTACGGAAAGAACAAGAACGGCGCGCTCCGGGAGGAGGACGACCGGATCCTGGGGTCCGTCACCAAGCAGCGCTGGGCCTACGCCAACACCAAGACGCTCGACGAGTTCCTCTCGCTGGCCTACCACCGGCAGCACGGCCTCGCCGTCGTCATCGTCCGGCTGTTCAACACGGTGGGGCCCCGCCAGACGGGCCGCTACGGGATGGTCATCCCGAACTTCGTCCGGGCGGCGCTGGACGGTCAGCCCATCCGGGTCTTCGGCTCCGGGAACCAGACCCGCTGCTTCGCCTACGTCGGCGACGTCGTGCGCGGCCTGGCCGACCTCATGGCGCATCCGGGCGCGGTGGGGCAGATCTTCAACATCGGCAACAGCAACGAGATCTCCATCTACGACCTGGCCGAGCGGGTGAAAAAGCTGGCCGGCTCGGCCTCGCCGATCGAGCTCGTGCCCTACGAAACGGCCTACGGCGAGGGATTCGAGGACATGGAACGCCGGGTTCCGGATTTGACGAAAATCCAGAGCCTCGTGAGCTACCGCCCGACCGTTCAGCTCGACGAGATTCTCAACCGGGTCATCGAGCATTTCCGGGCGAACCGGCTGGAGAGGTGAAGCGCCCGGCCCCAGAAAGGACATCTCCTTGAAGCGCGCGCTCGTCACCGGGGGGGGGGGCTTCATCGGCTCCAACCTCGTGCGCGCCCTGCTCGGGGAGGGCTACGCCGTCCGGGTGCTGGAAAACTTCTCGACCGGCCGCGAGGAGAACCTGCGCGGGATTCTCCGTGACATCGAGCTCATCGACGATCCGCAGGGAGTCCTGGACCCGGAGGCATGCGCCCGGGCGGTGAAGGGGGCCTCCTGCGTCTTCCACCAGGCCGCCATCCCCTCCGTCCCCCGCTCCATCCAGGACCCCGTCCTCTCGGACCGGGTGAACGCGGGCGGCACGCTGAACCTGCTGGAAGCGGCGCGGAAGGAGGGCGTGCGCCGCTTCATCTACGCGTCTTCATCTTCGGTGTACGGCGACGCCCCGGGCCACGTCCGCGACGAGAACGACGCGCCGTGCCCGGTTTCGCCCTACGCGGTCTCCAAGCTGGCCAGCGAACACTACGCATCGCTTTATCACAGGCTTTACGGCCTGGAGACGGTGGGACTGCGCTACTTCAACGTGTTCGGACCCCGGCAGGATCCCCACTCCGAGTACGCCGCCGTGGTCCCCAACTTCATCCGGTGCCTCATGGCCGGGAAGCGCCCCACCATTTACGGCGACGGCGGACAGTCGCGCGACTTCACCTACGTGGACAACACCGTGCACGGCAACCTGCTGGCCCTCAAGGCGGAGGGGGCGGGGGGCGGGGTGTTCAACGTGGCGACCGGGATGTGCCATACCGTGAACGAGCTGTTCTCGAGCCTCCAAGCGATCATGGGCGCCGAGGGCCTGGAGCCGATTCACGCCTCCCCGCGGACGGGGGACGTGCGGGATTCCCAGGCCGACATCCGGAAGGCCGGCACCTTTCTCGGCTATTCCCCCCCCGTGAGCTTCGAGGAAGGCCTCCGCCGGACCGTCCAATGGTATGCTGACCAAGCCGCCCACCATGGCCGTTGATCGGCGAATGCGCTGCCGGCAATCCATCCGAATGGATGACGATGGCCCCATTCGACCTGCATAGCCGCGCGAGCGGCCTGCTTCTGCACCCCACCTCGCTCCCGTCGCCGCACGGCATCGGGGATCTGGGGCCCTCCGCCCACGCTTTCGCCGATTTCCTGGCGGACTCGGGCCAGGGCTGGTGGCAGATGCTCCCCATCGGCCCGACGGACGCCTGGGGCTCGCCCTACGGATCCTCCTCCGCCTTCGCCGGAAATCCCCTGCTCCTCAGCCTGGAGCGCCTGGCCGGGGAGGGCCTGCTGCCGCCGGAGCAGGTGGGCGCCGCCGCCCGGCCCTCCACCGGAAGGGTCGATTTCGCCCGCGCCTGGGAGGTCAAGGAGCCCCTGCTCCGCGCCGCCTTCCGCGCCTTCGAGCGCCTGGACGGGGAGAGGCGCGCGGGCTTCGAGGCCTTCCGGCGCGAGAACGCGGGCTGGCTCGGCGATTTCACCCTCTTCACCGCCCTGAAACAGCGCTTCGGCGGCGCCCTCTGGGCCGACTGGCCTCCGGAGATCCGCCGCCGCGAGCCGGGCGCGCTGGAGCGGGCGCGGGAGGCCCTCGGCGGGGAGATCCGGTTCCTCTCCTTCCTGCAGCACGAGTTCTTCCGCCAGTGGGAGGCGCTCCGCGGGCACTGCCGCCGGAAGGGGGTGGGCCTGATCGGGGACATTCCCATCTACGTCTCGCGGGAGAGCGCCGACGTGTGGGCCAACCCCGCTCTCTTCCGGCTCGATCCGGAGGGCCGGCCCGAGGCGGTGGCGGGCGTCCCGCCCGACTACTTCAACAGCAACGGCCAACTCTGGGGAAACCCCCTCTACCGGTGGGACACCCTCCGCGAGCGGGGCTACGGCTGGTGGATCGCCCGCCTCTCGGCCGCCTTCCGCTTCTTCGACGCCTCGCGCCTCGACCACTTCATCGGCTTCACCCGCTACTGGGAAGTTCCCGGCGGCGCCCCCACCGCCCGGGAGGGCCGCTGGCGGGAGGGGCCCGGGTACGACTTCTTCGCCCAGGTGCAGCGGGCTTTCGGGCGCCTCGACTTCATCGCCGAGGACCTGGGCGACGTGACGCCGGAGGTCTTCGAGCTCCGGGACCGCTTGGGGCTCCCTGGCATGCGCGTCCTGCAGTTCGCCTTCGGCGGCGGCAACGATAACCTGCACCTCCCCCCCCACCATCCCGAGCGCTGCGTGGTCTACACCGGCACCCATGACAACGACACGACCATGGGCTGGTTCGCCCGCCTGATGCGGGAAGGCCCCCCCCACGAGCGGGAGCGGGCCCTGCGCTGGCTGAACCACAGCGAGAACGAAATCCACTGGGAGATGATCCGCCTCGCCTTCCTCTCCCGCGCCCACCTCGCCGTCATCCCCGTCCAGGACCTGCTGGGCCTGGGGACGGAGGCGCGGATGAACTACCCCGGGGAGATGAACGGCAACTGGGCGTGGCGGCTGCGGGAGGGCGAACTGACGGAGACGACCCGCGCCCGGTTGCGGGAGGAAACCCGGGCCGCCGGGCGCCTGCGCGGCTGACCCCCGGCCGGACCCATCGTCTGTAGCTTAGACCGGGATAAACATTTATCCGGCTTGGTCTGGGGGTACCCCCTCCCGCCGGGCCTTCGCCCGCCGAAGCGGGCTTCACGAAGGTGGAAGGGCTTCGGCCCGCGCAGGCGGGAGGGGGCCGGGGGGAGGGAAAATCCCACCCCCGGCAACCCTCCCCTCCCTCACCCTGCCCTCCCCCGGAGGGGGAGGGAAAAAAAGGATGTGCAACCGGGTACATGGGTAACACATCAGACCTGGGACATGGGTGACACTTTACTCCACCGGTTCTGGGTCCTCCCCGGAGGGGGAGGGAAAAACAGAAGTGCGCCCGGCGCGTGTTATCCTGCCTTCCAGTCTGTCATGCCCAGGAGGCCATTCCTTGCGCCCACCGAGCCTCGCCCGCGCCCTCCTCCTGGCCGCCCTCCTCGCCGCGGGCTGCTCGGGCGGCGGGGAAGCCACCCCGGCCGGGACGATGAGCTCGCCGCGCCACGGGCATACGTCCACCCCGCTCCCGGACGGCCGGGTGCTCATCGCCGCCGGGCTGACCAAGACCTCCCCCCTCGGCACCATGGAGATATTCGACCCGGCGAAGGGCGCCTTCCAGGCCCTGGCGGCCCCCTTCCGCCCCCGCGGATGGCACGGCGCCACCCTGCTCCCGGACGGCCGGGTGCTGCTCTCGGGCGGCTGGGCCGGCCCCGGCACCGCCCTGCGGGACGCCGTGATCCTCCGCCCCGGCGGCGGGGCGGCCCTCGTCCCGCTGGTCCAGGGCCGCTACGACCACACCGCCACCCTCCTCGGGGACGGCACCGTCCTCCTCGCCGGGGGCAACGACGGACGGAGCGAGCAGCGCTCGGTGGAGATACTGGATCCGCGCGAGGGAAAATCCGCCCCCGCCGCGCGGCCCCTCCTCGTCCCCCGCCAGCAGCACGCGGCGGCGCTCCTCCCGGGAGGGGAGGTCCTCCTGACGGGCGGGGCCCAGGGGGAGGGCGCGCGCCTGGCCGAGATCTACCTGCCCGCCGAGCGCCGCACCCGCCTGGCCCGCAGCCTGGCCTCCTCCCCGCGCAGCCGCCACACCGCCACGCCCCTCGCGGACGGCCGGGTGCTCATCGCGGGCGGGCTCGGCCCCGAACTCACCCTGGCCACCGCCGAGATCTACGACCCCAAGACCGGGAGCTTCCTCCCCGTGAAAGCCCCCATGAAGAAGGCGCGCCAGCAGCACACCGCGACCCGGCTCCCGGACGGCCGCGTGCTCCTCCTCGGGGGCTGGGGCGGGGACGGCCAGACCCTCGATGACGGCGAGGTGTTTGACCCCGAGGGCGCCTGCTTCGCCGCCCTGCCCGTCCACCTCAACGCCCGGCGAAGGCACCACGCGGCGGCCCTTCTGCGGGACGGCGGGGTGCTCGCCTCGGGGGGAGCCACCGAGAGCGAGGTGCTCGCCACGGCCGAGATCGTCCGCCTCCCGCCCCGCAAGCCGGGCGGGGGATGCTGAGGGGGTCCTCCCTTCCGGCGCGCGGCTGGTAGGGGCGTATTGCCATACGCCCCTACAGGCGGAACGCCGGCTAGGTCCCTGTTCGTCCGTAGGAGCGGGTCTCAGACCCGCCCTCGTGCGGTCCATGCCAACGATCCCCCTCCCCCTCCGGGGGAGGGCCGGGGTGGGGGAAGAGCCTCAGAAGCGCGCACCCTCCCCCCTCGGGCCCATGCGGGCCCGACCTCCCGGAGGGAGGGGGACAAGCAGAGCGAGGGGCGGGTCTCAGACCCTCCCCTACGGATACATTCGTCGACAAATCTCCGGGGGAGAATCCATGAAGCGCGCCGAGCGCCAGCGGGACGGGCAGCAGTGGATCTACGACTACATCCTCAAGACGACGGGACGCCCCGTCCACCACGAGATGGACGGCCGCATGATGCCCGGGCCGGTCCGCAGCATCCGCATGGCCTCCAAGCACCTGGCGCGGGGGGCCGAGAACGCGGAGCGCCTCGCCCGGGCGGCGGAGGCGAGGGGGGAGCGCCACACCGCCCGCCGCCTCTACCGCGTGGCCTCCGAGCGCTTCCGGGAGGCGCAGCACTTCACCATCCCCATCATCTGCCCCCGCCGGTGGGAGCTCCTCGCCCGGGCGAGAGAGTGCGCGGCGCGCCTCCATGCCCTCTCGGACTACCCCATCGAGCGGGTGGAGATCCCCTTCGAGGGGAAGTCCATCCCCGCCCTCCTGCACCTGCTGCCGGACCGCCGCCGGGCGCCCGTGATGATCTTCTACCCCGGGATGGACAACACGAAGGAGAACTACCCCAACCCGCTCGACAACGAGTTCGCCGAGCGCGGCATCCACGTCCTCACCATCGACGGGCCGGGCCAGGGCGAGGCCCTCGAGCGTGGCATCCTCGTCACCCCCGACAACCACGCCGCCGTGGCGCGCAAGGCGGTGGACTTCCTGCTGACGCGCCCCGAAGTGGACGGCGGGAGGATCGGCATCAGCGGCCGCAGCTTCGGCACCTTCTGGTCCATGCGGGCCGCGGCGGAGGACCCCCGCCTCGCCCTCGTGGCGGGCTCGGTCGCCTGCTACTACTGGGACCGGCTCACCATCTTCGACGAGGCCCCCATCCGCTTCAAGCAGGTCTTCATGGCGATGGCCGGGATGGAGGACGAAGCCGCCTTCGACCGCACGTGCGAGGCCTACACCCTGAAGGGCCACGCCGGGCGGGTGAGGTGCCCCGTCCTCATGGCGGCGGGGGAGTTCGACCCCCTGAACCCCATCGAGGACGTCGAGGCCGTCTTCGAGGCCCTGGCCGGTCCCAAGGAGATGTGGATCTTCGAGGACGAGTTCCACCCCATCAACCATCTGGAGGCGCTGGCGGGGGTGTGGACCTTCCAATTCGTGGCGGACTGGGTGCGGCGGGCCTTCGACGGGAAGATCCCGCCCGGCCACAAGCGCAAGGCCTACATCCGCAAGAGCGGGGAGGGGATGTATTAGGGGGATATGGACGGGCGACCCGTGTCCGTAGGGGCGAGGCATGCCTCGCCCCTACGGATGGATTGCGCCGGTGGCGGTTCCGTAGGGGCGAACCTCGTGTTCGCCCCGCCCCCGGGTAAACATAAAGGGGCGATGACAAGCATCGCCCCTACAGACCATCAGGCGCCCTTGGATGCCTACCGCGCGGGGCGCTCCCGGCACACGCAGACGATGGCCACGAGCTCTCCCTCGCCGCGCATGAAGGGAGAGAAGACCGCGCTGACCGGCAGCTTCTCGCCGTCCTTCCGGAGGGCATGGCCCTCGATGCGCGCGACCTTCCCCTCGCGCAGGTCCTCCAGCACGGCGGGCCCGGCGGTCCCCCCCTTCGCCGATCCATCCGCCGCGGCGAGTATCTCGCGGAAATCCCGGCCGGAAACCTCCTCCTGCATATAGCCGAACAGGTTCTCCGCGCCGAGGTTCCACATGAGGATCTCGCGGCCCGGGCTCATGAAGACGACGGCCTCCGTACCCTCGTCCAAAAGGCTCTGGAAGAGCCCGATGGGCCGCCGGATCTCGTCCTGGAGGTCCCGCTGGACCGTGATGTCGCGGACGATCTCGATGTACATGGGCTCCTCGCTGCCCGGCACGTCCAGCCGCGTGATGGACAGCTCGATCGGGAAAACCGAGCCGTCCTTGCGGACGGCCTCGAACTCGCGCCGCACGCTGGAGGTCGCGTGCTGGTAGCGGGAGAGGAAATCCGCGTGCTTGGGACGGTCCGGCTCCGCGATCAGCATGCTCACGTCGCGGCCGATGACCTCCCCGGCCTCCCAGCCGAAGACCCTCTCCAGCGAGCGGCCCGCCTGCTGGATGATGCTGCGCGGGTCGGTGACGACGATCGGGTCGCGGGCCGCGTCGAAGACCGCCCGGAGCTGGAGGATGGCCGATTTCAGGCCCGCCTCCGTCCGCCGGCTGTCGGTCACGTCGACCAGGTACACCCGGATGCGCTGGGATTCGCCGGGGCCCGCGGAGAACGGAACCCCCTCGAGGCGGGCCCAGAAGAACCCCCCGGCCGGCCGGCGGAACCGGATCTCGCAGCTCTGCTTGATCTGCGTCTCCACGAGCCGCGACCGCCAGAGGTGGAAGGCGTCCTGGTCTTCCCGGACGATGAAGTCCGAGAGGCTCGCACCGATGAGATCGCTCCGGTTCGCCCCGAGCTGGACGGCCGCGGTCAGGCTCGCCTCGCGCACGATTCGCCGCTCGTCCAGCGTCAGGAGGCCGGCGGGGGCGAAATCGTAGAGCTGGCGGGCCCGGTCGCGCGCCTCCTCTAGGTCGGTCTGCGCCCGCCGCAATTCCTCGTTCTGCATCTCGAGCTCCACCTGATGCACTTGAAGCTCGTGCGCGAGAGCTTCAAGCTTGCCCGGCGACATGCGGGAGAGTTCCGTGCGGGTCTTCCGGAGGAGGTCCTCGGCGCGGCGGCGGAGGTTCTGAAGGACTGGATGGCGGTCGTCGGGACTCACGGCCTGGCGCCTCAGCGGGTTCTCATGTTCGTGTTAGCAGGTTCTCAGGTTCGTGTTTTCATCGTCACTTTTCGTGACGCAGGCAATGCCCCCACCAGCTACCATATCCCGATCAGGAAAGACAGGCATCGCGCAAGGCCACAGAATTCGTCTCAAATTTTCCCTCATTCCGGGCGGGCAAATCCATTACTCCCCTCCGGTGGCATCCTCGAAGGCCAGGAGGATGAGGGGCTTTCCGCCGCCGCTCATGCGGCGCGCGTTCAGGAGGAAACGCCTGCGCCCGATCTCGGGAAACTCGTGCTCCACCTCGAAATCATTGAAGGCGGCGCTGTTCGTCAGAATTTCATTGAGGAGGCGGCGGAGATCCGGGATGTCCCACTCCCCGCCCGCCAGCTCGTAGACGAGTTTCCCCCCGGCCCGCTCCGGCCCGCCCCGGAACACGCGGAAGAAGGACTGGTTCGCCGAGACGACCCGAAGGTCCCCGTCGAGCACCAGCATGGGCTCCCGCACGGTGTCCACGATGCTGCGGGCGAAGGCGAGGGCGTCTTGCGTCTCCCGGATCTCCTCGACGTTCATGAAGGTCAGCACCACCCCGGCGATGACGTTCTCCACGGTGCGGTAGGGGAGGATGCGGACCCGGCAGCGGTCCCCCGCGTGGGTTCGGACCTCCATTTCCTTCATGGCCAGCGTCCGCAGCACCTCGGCGCTCTCGGCGACCAGGTCGGCGTCCCGCAGGTTGACCGTCAGGTCCCTAATGGGGCGCCCGGCGTCGGAGGGGATCAGGCGCACGAACTTGTCCACCTCCCGCGTATAGCGCTGGATGCGGAGGCCCTCGTCGAGGAAGACGGCCGCGATTCCGGTGCTGTCCAGGAGGTTCTGCATGTCGGCGTGGGACTGGGTCAGCTCATGGACCTTGACCTCCAGCTCGGAGTTGACCGTCTGGAGCTCCTCGTTGAGGGACTGAAGCTCCTCCCGCGAGGTCTCCAGCTCCTCGTTCGTGCTCTGGAGCTCCTCGTTCGTGGAGTGCAGCTCCTCGTTCGTGGACTTAAGCTCCTCGTTCGAGGTCTCCAGCTCCTCGATGGTGGTCTTCAGGGTTTCCTGGGTGCGCCGGAGCTCTTCCTCGAGCTCCATCTCCGCCGCCCGGCGCGCCTTCCCGCCTTTTCCCTCCGGCCCGCCGGGGGGAGGCGCCGGGGGCGCCTTCAGGAAACTGACCATGAACAGGCCCCGCACCGCCTCCGGCTCGTCGAGCGGCTTCACCGAGAGGTCGAGGTGCAACTCGCCGCCGTTCGCCTTGACGCCGATGCCGCGGCGCAAGACGTCCTTTTTCATGGCGGCGGCCCGCCGGAGGGCCGCCGACAGATCGCGGCGAAGCCCTTCTCTCGCCATTTCGATGGCGTTGAAGTTCGGGGCGCCCGACGCGGGCTCCAGGAACTCGCCGGTCCGGCCGTGGATGAACTCGATCTTCCCGTCCTCGCTCACGATCGCGCACGGAGGGGCGTAGCGGTCCAGCAGGAGAGCCTCCACGGCGGCGGCGATGTTTCCCGCCTTCGGCCGTTCCTCCGTTCCATCCTCCCGCGGCTTCTTCCTCGATAAGGAAATGGGAAAATCGATCTGGTGGCGGGCGGAGGCGGAGCCCGGCTTCCGCCGGAAGATTTTCCACCTCGAGTCCGCCGCCTCGAACGAGTCCTCCATCTCGCCCACCGTCTCCGCCGGCCCGATGAAAAGGATCCCGCCCGGGTTCAGGGCGTAGTGGAACAATGGGAGCAGGCGCTTCTGAAGGTCCGCGTCGAGGTAGATGAGCACATTGCGGCAGGAGAGGATGTCGAGCCGGGTGAAGGGCGGGTCCCTGGTGATGTTCTGGTCGGCGAAGATGACCATGTCCCGTATCTCCTTCGAGATGCGGTAATGGCTGTCCTGCTTGGCGAAGAACCGCTTTATCCGCTCCTCGCCGACGTCGGCCGCGATGCCCTCGGGGTAGACGCCGGCCCGGCCGGCATTGACGGCGTCCCCGTCCAGGTCGGTCGCGAATATCTGGACGTTGTGCCTTCTCTTGCTCTCCTCCAGGTACTCGCGCAGGAGCATGGCGAGAGAATACGCCTCCTCGCCGGTGGCGCAGCCGGGCACCCACACGCGCACGTCCATCCCTTCCGGCTTGCCGTCGAAGAGCCGGGGCAGGCCGTTCCTGTAGAGACTCTCGAAGGCCGGCGGGTCGCGGAAGAAGTTGGTGACGTTGATGAGCATCTCCTTGAACAGGAGGTCGATCTCGTGAGGATTCTCCTGCATGAAGCGGATGTAGTAATCCATCTCTTCTAGCTGATGGACGGCCATCCTCCGGTCGATGCGCCGGTGCAGCGTCGACGCCTTGTAACAGGAGAAGTCGTGGCCGGTGCGGTTCCGGAGGAGCGTGAATATCCGGCGCATGTCTGAGGGCAGCTTCCTCGGCTCCTCCGGCCCTTTCTTTCCCTTGCCCGGCCCGGACGGCCGCCGCATGAAAGTTTCCGCGTAAAGGACCAGCCGCCGGGGCATCTCCTCCGGCGGCAGGACGAAGTCCGCCAGCCCCGTCCCGATGGCGCTCTTGGGCATCCCGGCGTACTTGGCGGTGTCCGGCTTCTGGGCCATCACCATGCCGGACTCGGCCTTGATGGCCCGGATGCCGAGGGTGCCGTCCGTCCCGGTGCCCGAGAGGATGACCCCCACCGCGCGGTTCTTCTGGGTTTCGGCGAGGGAGCGGAAGAAGCGGTCGATGGGCAGGCGGGGATACTCCTCGGTTTCGCGCTTCTTGGCGCGGAGGACGCCCTTCCCGAGGCTGAGGTACATCCCCGGCAAGCCGACGAACACCGTATCCCACTCGAGCCGGGCCCCGTCCCGGGCCTCCGCCACCCGCATTCGCGTCCGCTTGGAGAGGATATCGGGCAGGAGGCTCACGTGGCCCGGGTGGTGGTGCATCACCACGATGAAGCACATCCCGGTGTCCGCGGGCGTCGCGCGGAGGAATTCCTCGACCGCCTCGAGCCCGCCCGCCGAGGCCCCGATGCCGACCACGAGGGAGGGCCCGCCGGCGGTCTCGGACATGCCGGAGCGCTTCCGCTTCGAGGCCTCCCTGGAGGTGATGCCGCCTCCGGCCTCCCGGCTCGCGACCCCGGGCGGACCGGCGGAGGGTCTTTTCCTGGGCGCCTGACGCTTGGCGGGGGATTCCCTGGAGGCGGGCTTCCTGGCCCCGGCGGCGGCTCTTTTCTTCCGGGGAGGCATCGGAGGCTCCCTCCAGAGGGAGGATTCCCATGCGGCCTTCGCCAGGGCAGCGAGGCGGCCGGGCTAGGATGCGCGAGAAGGCGGGCACCCGCGGCGGATGCGGGCCATCCTACCACACCCTTCCCACCCCCGAAAGCAAGCCCTCCCGGATTTCAAACCCCTTGATTTCATGGGACGGACTCGGTTACTTTGGTGCCCGGACCTGAGGCGGCCGCCCTGGGCGGAGACCCGGCCCGCCCCGGGCATAGTCCACCGCCGCCAGCCACGCCGCCGGCTCGGCGGCCCAACCATAAGGCAGCGGCCCCGCCTCCCGTTTGCAGGAGCGGTCCAGGCTTTGGACAAACCGGTCGCACTGGCGGAGCTGTTCCGCCGCGCGGGGGTCGCGCCTCTCACCAGCGTTCCGGACAGCCTGACGGTGAACGGCGTGGTCGAGTCCTCCGCGGACGCCCTCCCGGGCGCGCTCTTCGTCGCCCGCAAGGGGGAAACCCACGACGGCCACCGCTTCCTCGCCGACGCGGCCCGCCGGGGCGCCTCGGCCGCCGTGGTGGAGAGGGCGCCCGCCTCCCCGCCCGCCTCCCCATCGTGCGGGTCGCGAACAGCCGCGAGGCGCTGGGGCGGCTCTGCGCCGCCTTCCACGGCTTCCCCTCGGAGAAGCTCCTCCTCATCGGCGTGACCGGCACCGACGGCAAGACCACCACCACCCACCTCACCGCGCACGTGCTGCGGGCGGGGGGGCGCCGGACGGCCGTCATCAGCTCGGTCGGGAGCGAGATCGACGGCGGGCACTACACCACCGGGAACACGACGCCTCCCCCGCCCCTCCTCCAGCGGCTCCTGGCCGAGGCGGCGGCGCGCGGGAACGAGGCGGTGGTGATGGAGGTGTCCTCCCACTCGGTGGTGCAGCACCGCCTGGAGGGCTGCCGCTTCCGGGGCGGGGTGCTCACCAACGTGGCGGCCGACCACCTGGAGCTCCACGCCTCGCTCAAGGACTACCGCGCGGCGAAGAAGCGCTTCTTCCAGCACTACGTGGCGGCGGAGGGGCAGGACGACCCCTTCCAGGCGATCAACATGGACGACGCGGTCGGGCGGAGCCTGCGCTCCCTCAAGGGCGTCCGCACCCACATCTACGGCCTGGCGCCGGGCTGCCCGGTGCGGGCCGAGGAGATATCCTCGGCCAAGCGGCGCATCCAGTTCCGGCTCGTCACCCCCCAGGGGAGCGTGCGGGTGGCCCTCGCGCTGACGGGCACCTACAACGTGACCAACGCCCTCGCCGCCGCCTCGGCGGGCCTGGCCTGCGGGGTGCCGCTCGAGGGCATCCGCGAGGGGCTGGAGTCGTTCGGGGGGGTGCCGGGGCGCTTCGCCTACGTGGAGTGCGGCCTGCCCTTCGACGTGGTCATCGACTACGCCCACACGCCCCAGGCGGTTCGGACGGTGGCGGAGGAGGGCCGGCGCCTCACGGCGGGGCGGCTCATCGCCGTCTTCAGCGCCCCCGGCGGGCGGTGGGTCCAGAAGCGGGCTGAGATGGGCCGGCTCGTCGGGGAGCGCGCGGACTACGCCGTGGTGACGACCGACAACCCGGGGCACGAGGACCCGGGCGACATCGCCCGCGAGATCGTCCGGGGCCTCAAGCGCCGGGCGCCCGCCGAGGGCTACGCCGTCGAGCTCGACCGGGCGCGCGCCATCGAGGCCGCCCTGGAGGCGGCGCGGCCGGGCGACCTCGTGCTGCTCATGGGCAAGGGGCACGAGGAATACCAGATCATCGGGGACAGGCGCGTGCCCTTCAGCGAGCGCGAGACCGTCCTCCGCTACGCCGAGCACTGGAAGAGGCGCTCCCTGCGGGAGGCCGCGCTGAAGGATTAGCGCCGGGCCCGCGCTCCTCAATAAATTTCAGTTTCCCGCCGCATCCC
>JACPUR010000032.1 GCA_016192135.1 Candidatus Tectomicrobia bacterium
GCTCGTCAGGACGGGGGCGGGGATGATCGCGAGCCTTCCCTCGCGCTTCAGGCGGGTGCAGAGGTCCCAGTCCTCGAAGAGGGGCAGGCCGGCGTAGCCCCCGATGCGCTCGAAGGCGCCCCGCCGCGCGAAGATGGCCTGGTCGCCGAAGAAGGTGCGCCACAGGCGGGTGCGGGTGTTGGCGCTCCAGCTGATGAAGCGGCTGAACCCGCCCTCGCGGTCGAAGCGGTGGCGGAAGCCCCCGCCCGCGTTGGACGAATCGCGCAGGGCCCCCTCGATGAGGCCGAGCGCCCCGGGCGGGAGCCGGGTGTCGCAGTGCAGGAAGAGGAGGATTTCGCCCCGGGCGAGGGCGGCCCCGGCGTTCATCTGGCGGGCCCGGCCGGGCGGCGAGACGGCCAGGCGGGCGGGGGGGGAGACGGCCTCCGGGGTTCCGTCCGCGCTCCCCCCGTCGGCCACGATGACCTCGCGCTCCCCCTCCAGGCCCTCCAGCTCCCGGAGGAAGGCCCGCAGCCTTTCCCGCTCGTTCAGCACCGGGATCACGATGGAGATCACCGCCGCCCCCGTACGTCCCGATATGCAAGGGTTTCCCCGGGTTGCCCCCTCTCCGGGCGGTCCCTATCATAGTGGGGTTCTCGCGCCGCGGGAATGCCGCCGCGCCTTTGGCTGGGACACCGATATGCGCCCGTATTCGAGGATTCTCCCGCGGCTGCTCGGCGCGCTGGCGCTGGCGGCCGCTTTCGTTCTGCCCCCCGCCGCCCCGGCGGCTTCCCCCGCGCCCCCGGCCGCGTCCGCCCCCGGCCGGAACGAGTCGGCGGCGCTCCTCCTCCTCCGGGAGACGGTGACCCTCCTCGAGGAGAGCTACGTCACGCTCCCCGACATGCGGAAGGCCTACGGCGAGGGGCTCGCCGCCCTCGGCCGCGCCGCCGGCAAGGACAAGGTGGAGGTCACCTCCACGGGCCCCCGCTCCTTCCGCCTCCGCTCGGACGGCGAGCAGATTGAGGCCCGGATCGAGGGGAGCTCGCGGGCCTCCCTCCAGGAGTTCGAGCAGGCCTACCGCTTCGCCCTGGGGCACGCCTCGGGGGACAAGCGGGAGATGGAGATCATGTACGAGGCGCTCGGGGCCATGGTCACCGCGCTCGACCCCTACAGCTCGTTCATGCCCCCGGAGCGGTTCCGCGCCCTGCAGGAGGAGACCTCGGGCCGCTACGGCGGCATCGGGCTCACCATCTCGCAGAAGGACGGGAAGCTGATCGTCGTCTCCCCGCTCGAGGACTCGCCCGCCTCCAAGGCGGGCATCGAGGCCGGCGACGAGATCGTCTCGGTGGACGGCGAGCCCGTGGACGGCCGGCCCCTGCCCGCCGCCGTGCGCCGGATGCGGGGGCCTCCCGCCACCGAGGTGCGCCTGGGCATCCTGCGGAAGGGCTGGAGCGAGCCGCGCGTCTTCACCCTGACCCGCGCCCTCGTGCACATCCAGAGCGTGAAGGCCCGGTTCTTCGAGGGGGGGTGGGGCTACATCCGCCTCAGCGCCTTCCATGAGGAGACGAGCCAGGAGCTCGAGCGCGTCCTCTCGCGGCTGAGGCGGGTGGGCGCGAAGGGGCTCATCCTCGACCTGCGCAACAACCCGGGGGGCCTCCTCGTCCAGTCAGTGCGCTCGGCCGAGCACTTTCTCCCGGAGGGCAGCATGGTGGTCTTCACCCGGGGCCGCCACCGCGGCCAGGCCATGCACTTCCGCACCCACGCCGACGGCCTCTGGACCCGGCAGCCCATGGTCGTCCTGATCAACAAGGGCAGCGCCAGCGCCTCGGAGATCGTGGCGGGGGCCCTCCAGGACCTCGACCGGGCCTACGTGGTCGGCGCGACCACCTTCGGGAAGGGCTCGGTGCAGACCATCCTCCCCCTGAGCCATGGAGCCGGCATCCGCCTCACCACGGCGAAGTACTACACGCCCCTGGGCCGGGAGATCGACCAGAAGGGCGTCTCGCCCGACCTTGAGGTGGCCGAGCAGGCGGGGGCGCCCCCGCGCGTCCCTCCCAAGGCCTCCTGGCCCGAGCCGGTCCCCGCTCGCGGGGAAGATCCCGCCCTCGACGCCGGGCTGGAGATCCTGCGCGAGGCGGGGCCGAGGGCGGACATGGAGGCGCTGCGGCTCGCCGCCCTGCGGGTGCGGGCGCGGCGGACTGAAGGCGTGCGCCAGGCGGACGTGCCGGCGCGGTAGGCCTGCCAATAATTCTCGGGTGAGGTGGGTAAGGTCCGTCATTCCGAGCGCCAGCGAGGAATCTGCTTCTGAAAAGCAGATTCCTCAGCCGCGGAGCCTGTCCTGAGCGAGGCGAAGGGCTCCTTCGGAATGACAAAAATCGTATTCCCGTTTCCCAACTCATGAATGGCGGTGCGGGTTTCCTTTACACCGGCGTGAACGCCAGGATGGCCGCCGCCGCGAGGGCCATGCCCGCCATCTTCCGCGGCGTCAGGCGCTCCCCCATCCACAGCGTCGCGAGCAGGGCGCTCACCACGAAGCTGAGCTGGGCGATGGGCGTCACCACGCTCGCCTCCCCGGTCCGGTAAGCGGCCAGCAGGGCGATCAGCCCCGTCAGGAGGCAGGCCCCCGTCACCAGCGAGTGCGCCCATCCCGCGCGCGAGAAGCGCGGCCCCCCCTGGGCGAAGAAGGCGTAGCCGAACGCGATGAGGATGAAGAACGTCCCCTGGCTGTGGAGGAGCATGGCCGGGGCGGTGCCCGCCGAAACGCCCACCTTGTAGACGACGTTCAGGAGGCCGACGGAGGTCATCGCCGCCACCGCCCAGGCGATGGAGGCGGGGCTCACCCCCGGTACCGCCCTTTTCCTGCGGCCGAACTCCGACAACAGGAAGATGGCGGCCCCCGCCAGGGCGAAGCCCGTCCCCTTGCGCGCCGTCATCGGTTCCCCCAGGAAAAGGATGGCGGCCAGCGCCGTCACCACGAAACTGATGCGGTAGATGGGCGTGGTTACGCTCGCCTGGCCGAGGGCGACGCTCCGCATGAAGGCCCAGAAGCCCAGGAAGGTGAGGAGCCCAGCCGCCACCCCGAGCAGGGCGGGCGGCGTCCAAGCGTATACTCCTTGCAGGTATGCCCACAGGCCCGTCGCCGGGACGAAAAAGCAGGCCTGGGAGCTGGTCATGGTCCCGGGGGTGATGCCGCGGCGGGTGGCCCGGCCGTAGGTGAAGTCCGCAATGCCCACCAGGACCATGGCCACCAGGGCGAGCTGGATGTAGGACGGGATCATCTTCTCTGCCTTCTCCCTGAACCGAGCCCCCTTGAACCTAGTCCTAGCCTTTTGCAGGAAAACCCTGAATTTTCGTAAGGTTATCCCTTGCGGAGACCTGGTGTTTTGCTATATTGGTTCCGAGTTCGCCTACCGGTTCTTCTCAAGGTGAGACAGATGGTTCGGATGATCGACCTCATTAAAAAGTCTGGCGGAGGGGACGAAGAGCCCGATCGCAAACAGCGGGAGACTCTTCCGGATTCTCTTCCCGAGAAAGGCCCCCTCCGCTTTCCCTCGGCCGAGGACTTCGCCCGGGCGGGCGCCCCCGCGGCCCCGGCCGCCCGCCGCGCCGCGCCGGCCGCTCCCTCGCGGGAGCGCGGCTCCCTCTTGCAGGGCGATCTTGAGGAATCCCGGGGCGGGGGCCTCAGCACCCCCAAGAACCTCGGCGTCAAGCAGCGCTACTGCCCCTACCTGGGCGGGAAGGCCAAGCGCGAGAGCCTGCAGGACTACCCGGCCGCGTCCAACGTTTGTTACGCCCAAGAGTCCCAGGAGCGCAAGCTGCTGCGGACCTATACGCTTCCCTATGCCGCCATCTCGGCGCAGCGCCAGCGGGAGTTCTGCTTGTCCTCCTCCTACGCGCGCTGTCCCGTGTACCAAGCGAAGGAGAAGGCCTCGGCGAAGGCCTGACCCCCGCGTCGAGGATCCCCGCCGTTGCTGGCGCTCCGGTTCGGCCGGCATGGACCCGCCGTCGAGGAAATCCACGTTCCCCGTCCCGGCCCAGGCGAGGCGCTCGTGCGCGTGCGGCTGGCGGGCGTCTGCGCGACCGATCTGGAGATCCTGAAGGGGTACATGGGTTTCCAGGGCGTCCTGGGGCACGAGTTCGTGGGGGTGGTGGAGGGGCCGGCGGGCCATCCTTTGTTGGGCCGGCGGGTCGTCGGGGAGATCAACTGCGGCTGCGGGGCCTGTGATTGGTGCGCCTCGGGGCTCGAGCGCCACTGCCCGAAGCGGACGGTGCTCGGCATCCTGGGCCGGGCCGGAGCCTTCGCCGAGTTCCTCGCCCTGCCGGAGCGCAACCTGCATGAGGTCCCGGCGGGGGCGGCGGACGAGGCGGCCGTCTTCTGCGAGCCCCTCGCCGCCTGCTTCGAGCCGCTGGCGCAGCGGCCGGAGCTGGCCCGGAGCCGCGTCCTGGTGATCGGGGACGGGCGGCTGGGGCTGCTCCAGGCCCAGGTGCTCCGCCGGGCGGGGGCGGAGGTGGCCGTGCTGGGGCGCCACCCGGCGAAGCTGTCCCTCCTGGAGGGCCTGGGGATCGCCCGCTTCACCGCCCCGGCGGAGGCCGGGGCGGAGGGCCGCTGGCCCGCCGTGGTGGAGGTCACGGGGACGGCCGGGGGGTTCGGCCTGGCCCTCTCCCTCACCGCGCCGAGGGGGCTCCTGGTCCTGAAGAGCACCGTCGCCGCCCGGGAGCCCCTGGACCTGGCCCCGGCGGTGATCGACGAGATCGAGATTTTGGGCTCCCGCTGCGGGCCGTTCCCGCCCGCGCTGGAGGCCCTGGCCTTGGGGGCCGTCCGGACGGCCCCGATGATCCACGCCCGGTTCCCGCTGGCGGAGGGGCTCGAGGCCCTGCGGCGGGCCGGGGAGAGGGGGACGCTCAAGGTGCTCCTGGCGCCCTGAGCCGCTCCGGGAGTCCCGGGTGGCGGGCCTCGTCCGGGCGTGACAGAATGGCCCCATACTTGACGGGGATGCTTCCATGGCATGGTCCCGTTTCCTTCAGCCGAATCCTCCGCGCCGGGGGATATTCCTCCTCCCGGCCCTGCTGGCCGCCTTCCTCCTCGGGGCTGCGGCGCCTTCCTTTTCGGCCCCGCCCGCGCCCGTGGGGCCCCACGAGAAGCAGCGCGTCGATCGCCTCGTCGCCCATCTGAAGCGGCTGCAACGGCCCGAGGACTGGCTCCTCGCGCGCAAGCTCTTCTCGAGCGACCGCTCCGTACAGCTCCGCGCCCTGGCGAGCTGCCCGACGCCCGAGAACGAGTGGCCGTGGTACTTCTCCTCCCGCCACATGGAGGAGTACAGCTTCTCCGTGGATTTCATCCCGGTCAGCATGGACGGCGACCCGGAGGAGGAGACGCTCGTCATCCTTCAGTCCGACCCAGGCGAGGTCAGCTACGTGACCTTCTGCCTCCTGGACGATGAGAAGCGCGGCCGCGCCCCTATCGCCTCCTACAGCGAGATCAGCCGGAGCCGCTCCCTCACCTTCCAGCTCGTGAACCTGACGGGGGAGGGGGGGAACGAGCTGCTCGTCTTCGCCCGCGAGGATAACGGGGGGCGCGCCACCGACACCGTCCGCGTCATCAAGCTCTCGAAGACCCGGCGGTTCGAGATGGTGTGGTTCGCCCGCCTGCAGGAGGAGTTCCGCTGGCCCGCGCGGCCGGACGGGCGGAACGCCGGCAAGCTCGTCGAGCGGCTGGAGCAGTTCCGCACCAAGGTGCGGCTCCAGTTCGACGGGCCCCAGGCCCCGGCTACTCTGATCCTCAAGGGGGAACGGGAGTTGGAAGAGGTGGTATCATCCCCCTCCGGGAACGGGCCCGTCAGCCAGAAGTCGCTGCGGACCCTCTCCTTCGAGGAGCACTGGCGCTGGGACGACCGCCTCTACCAGTTCGTCCGCGTCTCGCAGTCGCCCTGAGCGGCCCCGCCGCCATCGGCCACCCGGACACCTGAATGGAAAGGCAGCCGATGCCGGTCCCGCGCCCCGTCATGCTCATCGTCCTCGACGGCTGGGGGCTCCGCGAGGAGCGCTCCCACAACGCCGTGGCCCTCGCGCGCACTCCCGTCATGGATTCCCTCCTCGCCGCCCGGCCGAACACCCGCCTGCGCACCTGCGGCCGCGCGGTGGGGCTGCCCGACGGGCAGATGGGAAACTCCGAGGTGGGCCACCTCAACCTGGGGGCGGGGCGGGTGGTGAACCAGGACATCCGCCGCATCGAGGCCGCCATCGAGGACGGCGGCTTCGACCGCAACCCCGTTCTTCTCGAGGCGGCGCGGGCGGCGAAGCGGAGCGGCGGCGCCCTTCACGTGATGGGGTTGGTGTCGGATGGGGGCGTGCACAGCCATCAGGACCACGGCGTGGCCGCCGCCCGGCTCGCCCGGCGCGAGGGCGTCGAGCGCATCTTCGCTCACGCCTTCACCGACGGCCGAGACACTCCTCCCCGGTCAGGCCGGGAGTTCGTCGCCAAGTTCGCCGGGGACCTGGAGCGCGAGGCGGGAGCGCGGGTCGCCACCGTCATGGGACGCTACTACGCCATGGACCGCGACAAGCGCTGGGAGCGCACCGAGCGAGCCTACCGCGCCCTGGTGAGGGGAGAAGGCATCCCTGCGGCCGATCCCGCCGCCGCCGTCGAGGATTCCTACGCGAAGGACGTGACGGACGAGTTCATCGAGCCGCGCGTCATCCAGGCGGATGGGGGTCCCCTCGCCGCCATCCGGGACGGCGACTCCGTCGTGTGCTTCAACTTCCGGTCGGACCGCGCGCGCCAGCTCACCCGCGCCCTGGTCATCCCGGGCTTCGACGGCTTCGGCGTCCCGGGGCGCCCGCGCATCCACTACGCCTGCATGACGGTGTACGACGAAACCTTCCACCTGCCCGCGGCCTTCCCGCCCCAGGCGATGACGGGCCTCTTCTGCCACGCCTTAGAGGCGGCCGGGAAGACCTGCCTCCGCACGGCGGAGACCGAGAAGTACCCGCACGTTACCTTCTTCTTCAACGGCGGAGTGGAGGAGCCCCCCAGGGGCGAGCGGCGGATCATGGTCCCCTCGCCCAAGGTGGCCACCTACGACCTCCAGCCCGAGATGAGCGCCGAGGGCGTCACCGAGGTCGTCCTCCGGGCGATCGAGGAAGGGAAGGACGACGCCATCGTGGTCAACTACGCCAATCCCGACATGGTGGGGCACACGGGGGTGGAGGCGGCGGCGGTGAAGGCGGTCGAGACGGTGGACGCGTGCCTGGGCCGGGTGCTGCGCGCGCTCGAGGCCAAGGGGGGCGCGGCCGTCGTCACGGCCGACCACGGCAACTGCGAGCAGATGTGGGACGAGAAGACCAACGGCCCCCACACCGCCCACACCCTGAACGACACCCCCTGCATCGTGATCGACCCCGGCTACCGGGGCGCCCTCCGGGCCGGCGGGGCGCTCTGCGACGTGGCCCCCACCCTCCTGGGGCTGATGGAGCTCGAGCCCACCCCCGAGATGACGGGCAAGGACCTGCGCCTCCACCGCACGGAGCGCTGACGGATGGCCGTCCCCGACTTCGCCGCCGTGGAGGCGATGTTCCGCCGCGAGATCGCGGGTCTCGCCGACGCCCAGCTCGACTGGGAGGACCCGGGGGAGGAGTGGTCCCGGTGGAGCATCCGCCGCCAGGTGAGCCACGTCTCGCTGGCCTACTTCTTCTGGTTCGCCAAGATGTGGGGAAAGACGCTCTGGCCCGAGGCGCCCCCGCCCGACCCGGTGGACTTCCGCAAGTCCCTCGTCTACGACCGGCGGCTGGATGAGGAGAAATACTGGCGGCTCGAGGATCTCCTGCCCAAGTTCGCCGAGGCCATGGCCTTGGCCCGGCGCGCGGCCGAGGGCCGGTCGCCGGAGGAGCTCCGCTCCCTCGCCCTGACGCGGACCTTCCCGTCCGATCTCAAAATGGGACAGACCGATCTGCCGGTGTACCGGTTCTGGTCCTATGTCTCGACATTTCATGACGATGGAGTCACGCAGCATGCCGAGGACGAAACCACCTTCACCTTCACCCTGGAGGGAATGCTCCGTCACATGCACTGGGAGGCGCTGGTGCACCTGCGCACCATCCAGCGGCTGAAGGCGGCCCAGGGCCTCCCACCCGCGAACCCGCTTCCGAGGACGGGCTATCTCCTCGACCCCTTCTTCTGGGGGCCGGAGGACGCGCCCGCCTTCTAAAAATCAGGTGTTTTCCAGTGATCCCGTATTTACTTGGAAGGGATTTTGTCTGGTATAATTCGCGGACTGCCGAATGCGCCGGTGTGTGTCCGGGTGCCGCCGGGCCAAGAGGATGTTCCGGATGAAGATGTCGGATTTGAACCTGGTGGTCATCCAGAAACAGGATGTCGGCCGCGACGTGCTGCGCGACATTCTGCGCCGGTGCGGACTGAAGAGCCTCCAGATGTTCTCCTCGGGCTCCGAAATGCTGGCGGCCCTCAAGACCCAGGTCAAGAAGTGGAACATCATCATCGTGGACAGTGCCCAGCCGGACGCCCTCGATCTCGTGAAGAAAATCCGGGAATCGGGGGGGGCCTCACTCAAAATCCTCATCCTCTTCTCGGGGCCGACCAAGGAAGAGGTCGTGAATGCCATTCAGGCGGGGGTCAATGACTTCCTCACCATGCCCTTCTCCCAGGCCACGGTGGAGGAGAAGCTGAACAAGCTCATGGGCGTGGAAAAAAAGACGTTCACGACCCCCCCCTCCATCTTCCAGCGCAAGCTCTAGCCGTCTTTCCCCCGTCTCCCGGGGCTCGGGGCCGGCGGCCTTCCCTCCCGGGGAGGCTTTTTTCGGAACCATCATGCACCGCTTCCTCCAGCGACTCCTGGCTTGGATATCCGGGCC
The DNA here is from genome assembly GCA_016192135.1 of Candidatus Tectomicrobia bacterium. Lineage (NCBI taxonomy): Bacteria > Pseudomonadati > Candidatus Tectimicrobiota > Candidatus Tectimicrobiota bacterium. The sequence continues at coordinate 8,845 of JACPUR010000032.1, forward strand.
CGCCGCCCCGCCCGGCCAGGACTCTGCCCGGCCTTTGTCCCTCCCCATGGCCCCGGCGGCGGGCGGCGCTCCGCCCGGCCTGGCCGAGACGCTCCGGGCCCACTTCCGCTGGGTGGAGACGGGCGGCAAGGAGGGCCGCCGGGCCGATTTCGGCGGAAAATCCCTGCGCCTCGCCAGCCTCTTCATGGCGAACCTCCGGGGGGCCGGCCTGCGCGGGGCCGATCTCCAGAAGGCGGAAATCCAGTGGGCGGACCTGGCGGGCGCGGACCTGGAGGGAGCCGATCTCGCCGGGGCGGACCTGTTCCAGTCGAACCTGGAGGGCGCCCGTCTCGCCCGGGCCTGCCTGAGGGAGGCGGGGCTCCTGTCCGCGAACGCCGCGGGGGCCGATTTCGAGGGAGCCGATCTGGAGGGGGCGGATTTGAGAGGAGCCTGTTTCCGGCGGGCCCGGCTCGCCGGAGCCCGCCTGGGCCGGGCGGACCTGCGCGGGGCGGACCTCTCGGGCGCGCGGGGGCTTTCGCCGGAGCAGCTCGCCTCGGCCCTGACGGACGATTCCACCCTCCTGCCGGGGAGCCCGGCCGGGAGCGGCGAGGAAAAATGAGCGCGGACCTCTCCCGGTTCCTCCTCTGGCTGCTCCCGCGGGGGGCGCGGCGGGCCTACGCGCGCGGCGCGAGCCTTCCGCAGGCGCTGGGGCTCTCGGGATCCGCGCCCAAGACCTTCGAGGAGGCGCTCGCGGCCCACCGCCTCTGGGCGGAGACGGGCGGGCAGAGCGGCGTGCGGGCCGACTTCACGGGCCAGGATTTTGGGGGCAAGGACCTTCGGGGAGCCATGCTCCGGACGGCCATCCTCGCCGGGGCCAATCTGGAGGGCGCCCGGGCGGAGAAGGCCGTGCTCCTGTCGGCCGATCTTCGGAAAGCCCGCCTCCGCGGGGCGTCCCTGCGGGGGGCGCTCTGCCTGGGGGCCGACCTGCGAGAGGCCGATCTCGAAGGGGCGGACCTGACGGGGGTCACCCTCCGGGCGGCCAAGCTCCAGGGGGCCGCCCTGTGGGGGGCCCGGCTGGACGGGGCCGACCTGCAGGGCGCGCACCTCGAGGGGGCGGACCTGCGGGACGCCTCCCTCGCGGGGGCCAATCTCGCGCGCGCCCATCTGGACGGCTCCGATCTCCGGGGGGCGGACCTCGCCGGGGCCCTGGAGATGCTCCCGGCCCAGGCCGCCTCCGCCGTGACGGACGGTTCCACCCGCCTTCCGGAATTCGGACCATCGGGAAATGATTCAAAATCATAGCACCCATCGCTGCCCGTATGTCCCGATCGCCCTATATTTCATATGATCTGTCGCCGGGTCCTTGGAGCGTCCAGCCGCGTCCGGAATCCTGGAATGAGAGGCAGACCCCCGGAATGAATCGAACCGGCTCCATCCTGGCCGCAGTTTTCCTGGCGGCCGCCTGCCTGGGGGCGGCGGCCCTCGCGCCGAGCCGGGTCCATGCCTTGAGCATGGCCGAGATGAAGCAGTTCTCCCAGGCCATGTCGGACATGACCCAGAGGATCCTGCAGACGGAGGAGGCGGCCCGGGGGCAAATCGCGCAGGCGAACGCGGAGATGGACGCGCAGGAGCGGGGCGCCTCCTCCCCGCCTGAGGCGCGGGCGGCCATCGGCCGCATCGAGGGCCACCTCCGGGCGGCGCGCGAGGGGCTCCAGGACGCCAAGGGGCAGATGAGCCGGCTCGCCGACCTTTACCAGCGGGAGCTGGCGCGGTCCCGCGGCGAGCGCAGGGGAAAGCCCGAATCCGAGGAAGACAAGCTCGCCACGGTCCGCTTCAACGAGGCCTACCGCGAGTCCGAGTCCCGTGCCGGGCGGGGATACGAGCAGGCCCTGTATGCCCTCATGCGGGCGGAGGAACGCTTCCTCGCCCTGAAGAAGAAGGCGAGCGGAGGCGTCCCGCCCGGGAACTAGCCCGGTTTCCGGCGGCGCCTGCCCAGCCGGGTCCTTCCACGCCGCGTGGCCCTCCGCCACCGCGGTTGCTATAATGATTTTTATTGGCCATTCCACCGCGCGGCGGGCGAGGGGAGCGGAGCTTCGGCCCCTGCCTTCGACGGAAGTCGCCGCGCCCGGGCCCGGCCCTCCTCCTTCCTGAATGGGTGAGCCGTGGAGACGCGCCGTCCCGACGACAAGCGCGCGGTCCCCGGCGGCCCGGGCGGGACGGCCATCGAGTTCAAGGCCGTCCACAAGTGGTTCGGCGAGAATCACGTGCTGCGCGACATCAACCTGGCCGTCCGGGCGGGGGAGGTGGTGGTGGTCTGCGGCCCCTCGGGGTCGGGCAAGTCCACCCTCATCCGCTGCGTGAACGGGCTGGAGCCCATCCAGTCGGGCGAGTTGCGCGTGCTGGGCGAGCGCATCAACCGCGCCGGAGTGGACATGCCCGCCCTCCGGTCGCGGGTGGGCATGGTCTTCCAGTCCTTCAACCTTTTCCCGCACATGACGGCGCTGGAGAACATCACCCTCGGCCCGATCAAGGTGAAGGGGGCTTCGCGGGAGGAGGCCGAGAGGGCGGGGCGCGGGCTGCTCGAGCGGGTGCGCATCCCCGACAAGGCCGGTGCCTATCCCGCGAACCTCTCGGGGGGCCAGCAGCAGCGGGTGGCCATCGCCCGGGCGCTCGCCATGCAGCCCGGGATCATGCTCTTCGACGAGCCGACCTCCGCCCTGGACCCCGAGATGATCAACGAGGTCCTCGACGTGATGACGGATCTGGCGAGGGACGGGATGACCATGATGGTCGTCACGCACGAGATGGGCTTCGCCCGGCGGGTGGCCAGCCGGGTCGTCTTCATGGACGGGGGGCAGGTGGTCGAGGAGGCGCCGCCCCAGGAGTTCTTCGCCGCGGCGCGGTCGGAGCGCGCGCGGGAGTTCCTGTCCAAGATACTCACCCACTGATCGCGATCGGAGGAAAGCCATGAGACGTCTGCTGACCGCTCTTCTGGCGCTGTCCCTGGCGGGCTGGGCCGCGCCGGCCGCCGCCGCCGAATCCACCCTCGAGAAGATCAGCCGCACCGGCACCCTCACCATCGGCACCCGGCGGGGCTCCCCGCCCTTCGGCTTCGTCAACGCCAAGAACGAGTGGGTGGGCTTCTCCATCGACCTGGTCGAGCAGGCCATCAAGCCCGTCATCGAGCGGCACCTCAAGAAGGGGATCAAGGTCGAGAAGAAGGAATCTTCCCCCGCCACCCGCATCCCGCTCCTCACCTCGCGGGCGGTGGACCTCATCGCCGAGACGATGACGGACACCCGCGCCCGGCGCGAGAGCGTGGACTTCAGCTTGACCTTCTTCGTGACGGGCGCCCAGTTCCTGGTCAAGAAGGGGAGCCCCATCAAGGGCATCCAGGACATCGCCGGCAAGCGCATCGCCGCCCAGCAGGGCTCGACCAACGCGCGCATCATCCGGGCGCGCGTGCCGAACGCCAACCTGCGGGAGTTCCCCGACCAGCCGGCCGCCTTCCAGGCCCTCACGCAGGGGCAGGTGGACGCCTACACGAACGACGGCATCCAGCTCGCGGGTCTCATCGCCAAGGCGCCCCGGCCGGGCGACTGGCAGATCGTGGGGGACTTCTACTCCTACGAGCCCTACGGCATGGCCGTGCGCGAGAACGAGTCGGACTTCCTCGATCTCGTCAACGCGGGACTGATGGAGGCCATCGATTCCGGCAAGTACTTCGAGCTCTACGAGAAATGGTTCGGCCCGAAGGGAGACGTGCCGTATCCCCTCACGCCCGAGAACAAGCGCTTCCTCGTCATGCAAGTGGTCCCGAAGTAGGGGACGGCTCCCTTGCGCTATGAGTTCCACTGGAGCGTGCTCTGGAGCGGCCAGACCGGGGGCTGGCTGCTCCAGGGCCTCCTCGTCACCCTCGCCATCTCCGGCTTGGCGTGGGTCCTGGCGGTGGCGTTGGGGGTGGTGTCCGGGGCGCTGCGGACGGGGCCCTGGCGGCCCTTGCGGGCCGGCGCGGCGGCCTACGTCGAGTTCTTCCGGAACGTGCCCCTGCTGGTCTGGATGTTCTTCTGGTACTTCGGGGTCCCCCCGCTCCTGCCGGCGGTGATCCGCGACTGGCTCTTCGACCACGGGGCCGAGTTCTGGGCGGGGATGCTGGCCCTGGGCGTCTACCACGGGGCGCGGATGTCCGAGGTCATCCGCTCGGGCATCCAGTCCATCCCCCGCACCCAGTTCGAGGCGGCCTACGCCATGGGGCTCACCCCGGGCCAGGTCTACCGGCTCGTCATCGTGCCCATCGCGCTGCGGCTCATCGTTCCCCCGGCCACGAACGAGTCCCTCAACCTCCTGAAGAACTCCTCCGTCGCCCTCACCATCAGCGTAGCCGAGCTCACCTTCCAGACCCGCCAGATCGAAACCTACACCGCCCGGGCCATCGAGGCGCTGACGGCGGGCACGGTCATCTACCTGGCGCTCTGCCTCGGGATCGCCTGGATCATGGGGCGCGTCGAGCGCCGCTTCGCCATCCCGGGCCTCATCGCGCGCGGGGGGGCCTGAGCCGTGTTCGACTTTGGCGTCGTCCTCAATAACCTGGAATTCCTCCTCGTCCAGGGCCTCCTGGGCCTGGGCGCCTTCGGGGGAGGGACGCTGGCCCTGGCCGTCCCGGCCATCGTCCTGGGCTTCCTCCTCGGCATCTTCGTCGGGCTGGCGCGCCTCGCGCGCTCGCCCCTCGTCCGCCTGCCGGCGGCGGCCTACGTCGAGTTCTTCCGGGGCGTGCCCCTGGTGATGGTCATCTTCTGGATCTGGTTCATCATGCCCCAGCTCCTGGGCATGGCCATCCCGGAATACGAGGTGGCGCTCACCGCCTTCGTGATCTTCGAGGCCGCCTACTTCGGCGAGATCGTGCGGGCCGGCATCCAGTCGGTGCCGCGGGGGCAGGTGGAGGCGGCGGCCTCGGTGGGGCTCACCGGAGCCCAGACCATGCGCTGGGTGGTGCTCCCCCAGGCCCTGCGCAACATGGTGCCCTCCCTGGTGACCCAGATGATCGTGCTCTTCAAGGATACCTCCCTCGCCTCCATCATCGGCTACGTGGACTTGACCAAGGCCGCCCAGATCGTGAACAACCGCGAGATCCGGCCCCTGGAGCTCTACCTCTTCATCGCGGTGGTCTATTGGATCTTCGCCTATTCCCTCTCCCGCCTGGCGCGGCGCTACGAGCACCGCATCCAGGCGGCTTGAGCGCGGGGGCGGAGGAAGGGCATAGTGGAGGGATCTCCAGCCGGGAATGCCCCACATGGCCCTGCTTGGAAGGGTGAGGGAGAACGTGATTGTGTAGGGGCGGCCCCCCGTGGCCGCCCTTCACCATCCGATCCATCGGGGCAGGCACGGGGGCCTGCCCCTACGGATACTGCATACGAGGAAGCCCGAATGACCGACGATCTCTGCTACGCCCCCGTCCACGAGCTCGCGGGCCGCATCGCGAAGAAGGAGCTCTCGCCCCTCGACGTGGTGGAGGCCAATCTCAAGCGCATCGAGGAGGTGAACCCCAAGGTGCTGGGCTTCATCCACGTGACGGGGGACCAGGCGCGGAAGGAGGCGAAAAGAGCGGGCGAGGAGATCGCGGCCGGGCGCCGGAAGAGCCCCCTGCACGGCATCCCCTTCGGAGTGAAGGACATCATCGACACGGCCGGGGTGCGCACCACCATGGGCTCGGCCTTCTTCATGGACCGGGTGCCGGAGGCGGACGCCTTCTCGGTGGCGGGGCTGAAAAGAGCGGGGGCCATCCTCCTCGGCAAGTGCCACACCCAGGAGTTCGCCTCGGGGCCCCTGAGCCACAACCCCCACCTGGGCACCGCCCGGAACCCCTGGGACCTCTCCCGCATCACGGGTGGCTCGAGCACGGGCTCGGCCGCCTCGGTGGCCTCGGGCATGGCGCCCGCCGCCCTGGGGACGGACACCGGGAGCTCCATCCGGGGCCCGGCCACCCACTGCGGCATCGTGGGGCTCAAGCCCACCCACGGGCGGGTGAGCCTCTCGGGGGTGTGCCCCAACGCCCTGAGCTACGACCACGTGGGGCCGCTCGCCCGCACCGTGCGGGACGCCGCCCTCGTGCTCCAGGCCATCGCCGGCTACGACCCGGCCGACCCCTACAGCCGGGACGTGCCGGTGCCGGACTTCTCGGCCGACCTGGACAAGGGCGTGAAGGGCATGCGGCTCGCGCTCTGCCCGGACCTCTGCGAGAACGCCGAGGTGGACGCCGAGATCCAGCTCGCCTTCGACCGCGCGGTGGGGGTGCTGCGGGAGCTCGGGGCCAGGGTGGAGACGCTCCCCTTCTCCGAGGCCAAGAAGATCCGGCCCGTGAACGAGGCCATCATGTCCCACGAGTTCATCGAGTTCCACCGCCCGCTCTACGCCAAGGACCCCTCCAAGTACGGCGACTTCACCCGCAAGCGCATCGAGGACCGAATCGGGAAGGGCGATCCCGACGCCTTCATCCGCGCCCAGCGCCAGCGGGAGCTCCTGCGCCGGGCCGTGCTCGCGCTCTTCGAGAGGGCGGACATCCTCCTCACCCCGGGGCTGCCCTGCATCGCCCCCTCCATCGACACCCTGAAGAGCAAGGTGAACGGCAAGGAGATCGACTACTCCCTCAGCGTCACCCAGCCCTTCCTCACCCACCAGAACATGACGGGCTTCCCGGCCCTGGTGGTTCCCACAGGGCTCTCGGCCGAGGGGCTGCCCATGTCCATCCAGTTCATCGGCCCCCCCTGGGAGGAGGGGCGGGTTCTCCGGGCGGGCCAGGCCTATGAGGAGGCCACCCCCGAGCTGCGGAACCGCCGCCCGCCGGTCTGAGGGAATGAAAGATGGCTCACCGGCCTTATCCGGTTATGATCGGCTGGTTTCGGCCGGTCCCGGAGGAGTCTGGTATGAGGAGAAAGGCGGGGAGGCGGATGCGCCCGGCGGCGGCCTTGGCACTGGCTGTCCTTATCCTCGGGGGAGGGGCGTGGGCGGAGGAACTTCACATCCACTATCCCTGGCGGGAGGCGGTCGTGGTGGTCCCCGCCCCGGAGGGGTTCATCCTGGGCCGCATGAACGAGAAGCTCGTCCTCGACCGCCTGTCGCGCCTGCCCGCCGGCAAGAAGTTCCCCGCCGTCCTTTACCTCCACGGCTGTTCCGGGGTGGCGCCCGAGAATTTCGACTACATCCACCTCCTGGCGGGGGAGGGCTACGCCGTCGTCGCCCCCGACAGCTTCGCCCGCCCGGACCGTCCCGAAACCTGCGACCCCAAGCGCTACGCGGGCGTCCTCGGAGCCCCGCAGGCGGAAGTGAACCGGATGCGGCGGGAGGAGATCCAGGAATCTCTCGAGCACCTGCGGAGGCTGCCGTGGGTGGACCAGCGCAATATCTTCCTCATGGGGCACAGTCAGGGGGGCGGCGCGGCCTCAAGCTATTCCGGCGGGGGCTTCCGGGGGGTGATCCTGAGCGGCTCGCTCTGCCCCTCCGGGCTGAACGCGCCCGCCGGGACGCCCGTCCTCGCGCTCTATTCCAAACGCGACCCCTGGCTCCAGGGCCGCGACCCGCGGAGCTGCGAGGCGCGCGGGAAGGAGCGGGGGCTCCCGATCGAGTTCCATCTCTTTCCCGGCAACTTCCACAACCAGGCCAAGAATCCCCAGGCCCGCGAGCTCATCCTCGATTTCCTGAGGCGCCACACCGAGCCCTCCGCCCGCATGACGGGCAGCGTCCGGTGAGCCGGCTCGGGCCGGCGCTCGCGCTGGCCGCCCTGCTTCTGATGGAAGCCGCGCCGGCGCGGGCGGCGGACTGGCGGGAGGAGGCGCGGGTCGCCTGGGAGCGCGCCTACGTCATGCTCCCCGTGGCGAGGGACCGCCTCATCGGGGGCCGGATGGGCGACGCCCTCGTCCGCGAGGAGCTGGCCGCGCTGGCCCCGGGGAGGAGGCTCCCCGCCGTCCTCTACATCCACGGCTGCTCGGGCCTCGTGCCCGGCAATTTCGATTACATGAACTTGCTGGCGGAGGCCGGCCACGCCGTCATCGCCCCGGACAGCTTCGCGCGGCCCGGCCGCCCCAAGACGTGCGACCCCCGGCGCCACCGGGGCATCCCGGGGGCCCCCTTCGCCCGGGTGGCCGCCATGCGGCAGGAGGAAATCGCCTACTCCCAGGAGCGCCTCCGGGACCTGGCCTGGGTGGATCACGAGCGGGTCTTCCTCATGGGCCACAGCCAGGGCGGAGGCGCCGCCGCGGCCTACCCCAACGGGGGCTTCCGCGGGGTGATCGTAAGCGGCTCGACCTGCCAGTACGGGATGAACGCGCCCGAGGGGACGCCGGTGCTGGCCCTCTACTCCGGGAACGACCCCTGGCGCGGGAGGCGTTCCCCCCGGGGGTGCGCGGACTGGGGACGGGTCTACCACCGGCCCATCGAATTTCATCTCTTCACGGGTGACGCCCACAACCTGGCCGGAGACGCCCGGGCGCGGTCGCTCATTCTCGATTTCCTCAAGCGGCGCTCGGCCCCCCGCTGAGGCGAAGGGAGGGCGTTTGCGCCCCCGCGGGGGCGCGGCCTATGATCGGCCCCCTGGCGATTCTGTCCCCGGCGCAGCCCAAAGACGGAGGAGAAGCGATGAACCCCGCAACTGCATGGGCCGAGCGGGAGGTGGAAATCCTCCGCGAGCAGGACGCCGCCCATGTCTGGCACCCCCTACTCAACCACAGCACCCTGGCGAAGAACCCCCTGAGCGTCATGGTCACGGCCCAGGGATGCACCGTCACCGACGCCTCCGGGAAGACCTACATCGACGCCATGGCGGGGCTCTGGTGCGTGAACGTCGGCTACGGCCGCAAGGAGGTGGCCGAGGCCGCCTACCGGCAGCTCCTGGAGCTCCCTTACTACCCCCTCACCCAGATCAACGCCCCCGCCGCCCGCCTCGCCGCCAAGCTGGCGGATATCCTTCCGGGGGGGGTGACCCGCGTCTGGTTCTCGAACAGCGGCTCCGAGGCGGTGGACACCGCCCTCAAGATCGCCCGCGCCTGGGGCCGGCTGAACGGGGGCAGCCGCTACAAGATCATCGCCCGCTACCAGGGCTACCACGGCGCCACCCTGGGCGGGGCGAGCCTCACGGGGCAGACCCACCGGAGGCGCCAGTTCGAGCCCCTGCTGCCCGGGGTGCTCCACGTCCAGGCGCCCTACTTCTACCGCAGCGGCGCGAAGACCGAGGAGGAGCTGGCCGAGCGCTGCGCCGAGGAGCTCGACGCCGTCATCCGCTACCAGGGGCCCGAGACGGTGGCGGCCTTCATCGCCGAGCCCGTCATCGGCGGGGGCGGCGTCATCCCGCCCCCCGGGGACTACCTCAAGCTCATGCGCGAGGTGTGCAGCCTCCACGGCGTCCTCATGATCTGCGACGAGGTGATCACGGGCTTCGGCCGCACCGGCCAGATGTTCGCCTCCGACCTCTACGGTGTAAAACCCGACATCATGACGCTGGCCAAGGGGCTGAGCAGCGCCTATCTGCCCATCGGGGCCACCGCCGTGACGGAGGAGATATTCCAGGCGCTCAACGCCGAGGGGGAGTCGGGCTTCCTCCAGATCAACACCTACGGCGGCCACCCGGCCTCGTGCGCCGCGGCCCTCAAGAACCTCGAGATCCTCATCGGCGAGGACCTCCCCGCCAACGCCCGCAAGGTCGGGGCGCGCCTCGGCGCGGCGCTGAACCGGTTGGGCGACCTCCCCTCGGTGGGGGACGTGCGCGGGGTGGGGCTCATCTGGGGGGTGGAGCTCGTCGAGGAGGACGGCGCCCCGCTCAACAACGACGCGGTGGGCCGCATCCTCCGCTACGCGCGGGAGGACGGCGTCATCCTCAGCAAGAACGCGGGCGTCGCCAACGGCCCCTCCAACACCCTCACCATCAGCCCCCCGCTCGTGATCACCGAGCGCGAGGCGGACCGCGTGGCCGAGGTCCTGGAGGGCGCCCTGCGGCGCCACCTCGCCGAGACCTGATCGCCGGTGCCCTGCGGCGCCCGGAGGAGAATCGGCCCATGCCGAGCATCACCATGCTGGACATCGAGCAGCTGAAGAAGACCAAGCTCAAGCCCTTCATCGAGAAGTGCCTGAAGCACCGGGCGCCCGACCCGGCCTTCCACGCGATGCAGGGCCACAACGAGGACCTCTCGAAGGCCATGTACGTCGCCTGGGGCGCCGTCTTCAGCACCGGGGCGGTGGACCACAAGCTCAAGGAGATCATCCGGGTGCAGCTCTCCCGGATGGCCGACTGCAACTACTGAGGGAACGTCCGGTCCGCTTCGGCGAAGCGGATGGGCCTGACGGAAGAGATGATCGACGAGGGCATCGAGAACTACCGCGAGAGCGAGAAGTTCACCGAGGCGGAGAAGCTGGCCCTGCGCTACAGCGAGCTCATGGCCACCGACCCCGGCGCCATCGACCAGGAGTTCTACGAGGCGCTGCGCGAGCACTACACCGAGGAAGAGATCGTCGAGCTCGGCGTCTTCATCGGCTTCAACGTGGGCTACCACACCTTCTTCGGCACCCTCGACTTCTACCCCATGTTCTCCCCTGACGGACGCCTGGTGAGCCAGGAGGAGAGCCGCCGCATCTACGGCGAGAAGCCCGTCTCCCACCTGCGCGGGCCGCTCGCGCGCGCCCAGGCCATGGGCCAGGGCGCCGGCGGGCGGCCGGCCGGCAAGGCATAGGAGGCGCGCCATGCCCATCATCCGGCCGCTCGAGGACGATCAGATCAAGGAGAAGGGCTGGGACCGCATCCTGCGGCGCTGCCGGGAGGTCCAGGCGCCGGACGAACTCTTCGTCCGCATCCTGGCCCATGCGCCCGGCTACGCCAAGGCCATCCACGACGCCATGCACATGTCCCACGCCGAGGGGAACGTCCCCCACAAGCTCAAGGAGATCATCCGCATCCAGCTCGCCCGCCGCGCCGGGGACACCTACTTCGCCAACCTGCGCTCCGAGAAGGCGAAGAAGGAGGGGCTGACCGAGGAGCTGATCGAGGCGGGCTGCAGCGCCGGGTTCGAGACCGACCCGCGCTTCACCCCCGCCGAGAAGTGGGCGCTGCGCTACGCCTGGCTCATGTACCGCGAGCCCAAGAAGATCGACAAGGCCTTCTACGAGGAGGGCAAGCGGCACTGGAGCGAGGCCCAGATCATGGAGCTGGGCGGGATGATCGCCCTCCACTACGGGATGCAGGCCTTCATGCGCACCCTGGGCGCCTTCCCCATGCGGGACCCCCGGGGGAACCCCGTGGAGGAGGAGCAGGCGCGGGAGATCTACGGCCCCAAGGTGCCGGAACGGGAGTAGGGCAGGACCCGCCAACCAGAATGCGTAAGCAGATTCCTCGCCACACTCGGAATGACGCCAGGTTTTTTGGCCTTACATGTCATTCCGAGGACCATAGGTCCGAGGAATCTGCTTTTTTTTGACCCCCCCCTCCTTGACATCCTCCTCCGCGCCTCCTGTAATGACCACATAGTTGCAATACGCATCCACGTAATGTGGACATGCGGAGGGGCCTCGCCATGCTGGCCGCGAACCGCTCGGAGGGCCTCCGCCGGGGCCTCCGGATCCTCGGCCTCTTCACGAGCGCGCAGCCCGAATGGGGCATCCGCGGCATCGCGCGCCGCCTCGAACTGAGCCCGAACCAGGCCTACCGGGCCGTCAAGACCCTCGCCGAGGGAGGCTATCTCCAGAAGAACCGGGCGACCGAGAAGTACACCCTCGGCCTCCGCGCCTATGAGCTGGGGATGGAAGCCGCCCGCCGGTTCGGCTTCCCCGAGGCCCGCCCCCACATGCAGCGGCTGGCGGCGGAGATCCTGGCCACCATCACCATCCGCATCGAGGATGGCGACGACATGGTGGTGATCGAGCGGGTGGAGAGCCCCGGCCGCCTGCGCGTCCACTCGATCCACGGCAACCGCCGCCCCTGGAGCTTCAACGGGGCGGGGGCCAAGCTCCTCGCCTCCTTCCGGCCGGACGCCGAGCTGAGGCTGTTCATCCGGAAATACGGCCTGACTCCCTTTACCGACGCCTCCATCACGGACGAACGCGAGGTACTGGAGGAGGCGGCCCGCATCCGCCGCGCGGGCTACGCCGTGAACCACGGGGAGGATGCCCCGGAGATTTTCGGCGTCGCCGCCCCCATCCTCAGGCGGGAGGGCGGATCCGCGCTGGTCCTCGTCGCGGCCATGCCCTTCGGCGGCCTGTCCCCGAGCCGCCGGGAGGAGATCGTGCCCATGGTGGTCCGGACGGCGCAGGAGATCGCGAGCCTGCTGGGGAACGGCTTCCAGCCCGCGCACGGGCTCGCGTAGGGAGTTGCGTAAAAGGGGGCCGGCCGCGCGCCGGACCCGCAGGGGCATTGCCGCTTTCTTGTGCAAAGGAGAATCCATGAACCGGTTCCTGCGACCCATCCTGATCGCCTGCGCCGCGCTCCTCGCCGCCGCCCACGGGGCGGAGGCGGCCCCCTTCCGCATCGGCGCCCACCGCTCCGTCCACGGCTCCTGGGAGGTGGTGGCCCACAAGATGGGCTACTTCAAGGAGGCGGGCCTCGACTACACGATGCAGTACTTCAAGCAGGGCAAGCTCATCGCCCAGGCCCTCCTCACCGACAGCCTCGACGTGGGGACGGTGGGCGTGGCCGCCTTCGTGACCTCGGTGGGAAAGGGCGCCAAGCTGACCGCCATCGCGGTGACGGCCAACATCTGCGGCACCGAGTGGATCGTCGTCCCCAAGGACTCCAAGGCACGGAGCGTGAAGGACCTGAAGGGCCTCACCTTCGCCGTCCGCACGGGCGAGGGGACGGACTTCGCCTTCAAGTCCTACATCCTGCCCAAGAACGGGATGACGGAGGGCGACCTCAAGTGGCTCAACATCGCGACGACCGACCGCGTCGCCGCCATGCTCGCGGGCAACGCCCAGGCGGCCATCCTGGACGACCCCCAGGCCGAGATCGCGCGCAGCAAGGGCCTCGTGCGCTTCCTCGGGGACTTCTGCCCCTACGACAACATTCGCATGATGCACGCCGGGAACCCGATGCGGCTCAAGAGCGACCCGGCCTCCTACGAGAAGTACTTCCGCGGCTGGCTGCGGGCGCACGAGCTCAAGAAGAAATATCCGGAGAAATACGCCCGCGCCTACACCGAGGCCCTCGCCGAGACGGGGGACAAGGGGGACTACCCCGTCGTTCTCGCCGTGGTCAGGCGGCTGCGCTCCGAGCCCGCCATCACTCCGGCGGTCAAGGCCTACATGGTGGACATGGCCGAGAAGCAGAAGAAGCTCGGCTGGATCAAGACCGTGCCCCGGTTCGACCAGGGCCAGGCCGTGGACGGCTCGATCTTCGAGAAGGCGGCGGGAAGGAAGAACTAGCGGCGACGGAAGCGGGAAAGACAAAAGCGGATTCCCCGGGCTTCCGCCCCCGGAATGACATCTTGGGCCATTGAGCGAGGGTCCGGGTGTCATTCCGAGCCCTGCGCTTGCGCTCAGGGTAAACTCCGCGGGGAATCTGCTTTTCTTTTGGATTGGAAAAGAATCTACGCGAGGGTGTTGACGTTCCCCCCGCGGCCGCCGGTGACGAGGTTCGCCCGCTGCTGGGCGCTGATGTTGGACTGGCGCAGCGCGGCCAGGCCGGCGGCCTGGCGCGTCTGGCCGCGGGTGAAGGAGACGACGGTCTCGGCGAAGTCGGCGTCCCGGATGGCGCTCTCGCTCTCGCGGAGGGCTTCCGCCCGCGCCTCGAGGTTCCGCACCTCGGGCTCCAGCTCGCTCGACTGCCGAGCCCCGAGCCGGCCCCGGAATGTCCCCGCCTGCTCGATGGCCCGGTCCGCCTGCTCGAGGGCCTGGGCGGCCCCCTGGGGCGTGGTGAGGTCGACCCCCTGGAGGTCCTGCAGGGCGCTGTCCAGCTCCGACGTGTCCAGGCCCAACTCCCCGGCCCGGCTGCCCTGAAGCGCCTGCCGCACGCCCTGGAGGGAGGACTGGGCCGAGGCCTGGTTCGCGGCCCGGGTGGTGGCGTCCCCGCCGCCCGTGTTGAGGGAGCTGAGGGCCTGGTTGCGGACGTTGCGGAGCTGGGTGAGCACCTCGTCGAAGCGCACGTCCTCGACGCGGATCTGGTTGATCTGGTTCTGGCGGCCCTGGATCTCCTCCCCGACGCCCGCCACCTGGGCGCGGAGGTTCTCGCTCGTGATGAGGCCTGCGGGGTCGTCCGCCCCGCGGTTGATCCGTGAGGCGGTGGAGAGCTTCTCGGCGTCCCGGGCAAGCCCCTGCTGTGCCTCGCGGAGGCTCCGGAGGGCCTGGAGGGACTGGAGGTTCTGGTTGATCCGGAGACCCATGCCCGCCTCCTTGACGTTACATCTCAACGTCCACTTGGTCGACGCATCTTGGTCTAGGGTAGCCAGTATGCCATGAGCCCATCCGGGTGGCGATATTGTTCATCGAGGAGACCACCATGCAGTGCCACGCTCCCAGGGAAGGCAGGCCGGATGCCCGGCCCCCGCCGACGAGATAACACAGAACCCGCTCCACCCCGCCCCTCGTGCCCAGGACGTGAGGGCACAACACCCGATAGTTGCCTTGATAAGAGCAGGTTATCTGGAGTTTTTCCATGATGGCTTTGCGGAGGATTAGATAGTTGGCGGAGGGCAACGGGAGAACTCCTCGATCAGGGAAAACGTCTCTCTCTCCTCAATCGGGGAGGGGGGGACTCTCGACCAAAGATAGCATGCTTTATTATATCACGTCCGATTTGCTGATGCGAAGGATATCAATTACATCCCGAAAAAGGCCCGGATTCGCTCGGCCGCGGCGCGGGAGACGCCATCCATCACCTCCTGGACGCGGGCGGGGGAGGTGTCCTCGATCACTCCGTACCAGCCTGTGTGGTACATGTCGCGCACGTCCTTGGGCACGAAGTAGACGGCCGGGTCGCGGCGGAAGCGGTCGCTCCGGGCGCCCCGCTCCATGGGGGAGGCGTCGGTGGCCTTCTCCAGGTGGACGAGCCCTGGCCGGTCGGCCAGGACGGGGAGCACCTCCAGCTCCCCGCCGTGGGTGAGCCCCACCTTCTGGCCGTAGAGGTCCTTGGCGACGAAGTGCGCGTTCACGATGAGGACGGCCGCGCCCTCGAACTCGTTCTGGGCGCGCTCGGCGGCGATCTCGACGGCGGGGGCGTTGCGCTCGTGCCAGTTGAGGTAGACGAAGCGCCGCGCCCCGTGCCGGTGGAGGCTCCCCACCACGTCCAGGACGAGGGCGATGAGGGTTTCCGGGCGCAGCGTCACCGTGCCCGGGAAGCCCATGTGGAGGGGCGTGACGCCGTAGGGGCAGAAGTCGGCGAGGAGGCCCCCGGTGAGCGCCGCCACCCGGCGGGCGAAGGCCTCGGCGGCGTAGTAGTCCGTGCCGAGGGGAAGGTGGCTCCCGTGCTGCTCCACGCTCCCGAGGGGGAGGATGGCGAGCTTCGTCTCGGCCAGGATGCGCCCCGCCTCGGGGCTGGTCATCTCCATCAGGGTGCGGGCCTTGTCCATCGGGATCTCCGCAATCATTCAGACGACGTGCGTAGGGGCGCACGGCCGTGCGCCCCTACTTCATCTCCATGATCTCGAGCACCACCCCGTCCGGGCCCCCGAAGTAGCAGTAGCGCAGGTGGGGGAGGTCGCCCTCTTCCAGGATGGGGACGCCCTTCGCCCGCAGTTCCCGGAGCATGGGGTCGTACTCCCCCTTGTCCACGTAGAAGCCCAGGTGGTCCACCCCCATCCGGGGGAGCCCGGCGGGGGGGAAGGGGGGCGCCTCGCCGGGCCGCACCCCGCGCACGATGAACATGGTCCCCCCGAGGAGGAGCTTGGTCTGGGGCGCCCCGTAGCGCAGCACGGAGTCCTTGATCCCGGCCCCCAGGACCTCCTGGTAGAACTTCACCGCGGCGTCGTGGTCGCGGTGGACGATGTGGGCGTGCTCGTAGCGGAGGGGCATGGGGTTCCTGTCGGGTGAGGGTCGAGAGGTTTACGCCGGCCCGGCGATTCTGCGTCAAATCCGCCGGGATGGGAAGCAGGGCGCACGGCCGCACGCCCCTACTCCTCCCGCCGGGCCTGGACCTCCCACTCCTCCTCCCCGGCCCGCCGCAGGGTCAGGCCGACGGGCCGGCAGCAGACGCGGCAGTCCTCGACCATCTCCTGGCGGCCCCCGCCGCTCGGATCGGCCAGGGCGCGGTTGGGCGCCCCGCACCAGGGGCAGGCGTAGGAGAGGGGGTGAAGGCGCATGGGGAAGCCTCCTTCCTTTGCCATCGCGCGGGCTTCCGTGTATATCCTACCCCCTTCTGACCGGCCCGGCCGCCGCCGCGGGGAGCTCCCGGAGGGGGAGCGGGGCGGGGGGCGGGTTTCGCCCATCCGGGCCGGATGATCACCAACCCCGCGGGAGGCAAGTCCTTTGGCGCTGGCAGTGTGCAACGGAATCCAGATCTCGTACGACGACACCGACCCCAATACGTCCAAGACCCCCGCCATCTTTCTCCACGGCCACGGCCTCAACCGCTCGATGTGGGACGTGCAGAAGCAGGCCCTGCGGGGCTCGATGCGGGTGGTGACGGTGGACCTGAGGGGCCACGGGCGCTCGGAGAAGCCCAAGACGGGATACTCGCGCGACGAGGAGGTGAAGGACCTGGAGGGGCTCCTCGGGGTGCTCCGGGCCCGGCGGGTGCACCTGGTGGGGCTGAGCCGGGGGGCCGGCATCGCCCTGGCCTTCGCCGCCGCCCACCCGGAGCGGACGGCCTCGGTGGCGGCCCTCGGGGCGGGGACGGACCTTGCCCGCCTCATGCCCGAGTTCGCGGATCAGCGGCTCCAGACCATGGCCACCCTGCGGGCGGAGGGCCTGCGGGCGGCGAAGGAGTACTGGATGTCGCTCCCCATCTTCGCCCCCCTGCGGGAGAACGCCGAGGCGCTGGCCAAGGTGGAGCAGATGATGCTCACCTACACGGGGGCCCACTGGCTGGACCCCCAGCCGCCCAAGGACGGCTCCCTCCTCGCCTTGGCGCCCAAGATCGGCGCCCGGACGCTCATCGCGGTGGGGGAGCGGGACTTGCAGGGCTTCCGGGCCTCGGCGGAGGAGATTGCGGCCAAGGTCCCGGGGGCGGAGAGGATGACGGTGCCGGGCGCGGGCCATCTGGTGAGCCTGGAAACCCCTGAAGCCATGACCCAGGTGCTGACGGCCTTCCTCGGCAGGGGCTAGCGGAGGGATTGCGGGGGTCCCCCGGGTTTCCGGACGGCTAAAAATCAGGTTGCAGTGCAAAACCATAATTTATGTATTTTCATTTGGTTATTCCTGATTTGCTTTGAGAATAGTTCCGGCCGGGGAATTGACAAAAAATGACCGGGGGGCTATATTTCGCCCTGCTGAGAGAGAGACAAGGAAGGTTGAGTTCCTTCCTCGGAATGCTCCGGCGGCGGGGCAGGTCAGGCCCCGGCGGAGGCGAGGGAAGTATTTCTCGCTTCGGGTGAGAACGGAGCCCCTCGGAATCAGCCCAATTTTTTCGTTTTATTCGTCTTTTTGGTTGACGGAAGCTGTCAGCCGTCGTAAATTTGTCGTTTGCCTTCCTGTTTCAGGGAGGCCCGATCTTTGAAAACCGAATAGGGTGCGAACGGAACTCGAGCGGGTTCCGCAATTTCCCAATTGAGCGTAAAGGGACGGGACAGCTGCCGGGCAACTGGCAGTTGGCGCCTTCGGGCGGTCCCTTTTATGAAATTCAATTGGAGAGTTTGATCCTGGCTCAGAGCGAACGCTGGCGGCGTGCCTAACACATGCAAGTCGTACGCGAAAGCCTTCGGGCAAGTAGAGTGGCGAACGGGTGAGTAACACGTGAGCAACCTGCCTTCGGGACCGGAATAACCTCTCGAAAGGGGGGCTAATACCGGATGAGACCACGGGGCCGAATGGCCCAGGGGTCAAAGATGGCCTCTGCATGCAAGCTGTCGTCCGAAGATGGGCTCGCGGCCCATTAGCTAGTTGGCGGGGTAACGGCCCACCAAGGCTACGATGGGTAGCCGACCTGAGAGGGTGATCGGCCACACTGGGACTGAGATACGGCCCAGACTCCTACGGGAGGCAGCAGTGGGGAATTTTGCGCAATGGGGGAAACCCTGACGCAGCGACGCCGCGTGGAGGATGAAGGCCTTCGGGTCGTAAACTCCTGTCAGGAGGGACGAACGGTATGGCGGCCAACACCCGCCATGCTTGACGGTACCTCAAGAGGAAGCTCCGGCTAACTCCGTGCCAGCAGCCGCGGTAATACGGAGGGAGCAAGCGTTGCTCGGAATCACTGGGCGTAAAGGGCGTGTAGGCGGAACGGTGAGTCGGATGTGAAAGCCCCGGGCTCAACCCGGGAAGTGCATTCGATACTGCCGTTCTTGAGTGTGGTAGGGGAGAGCGGAATTCCTGGTGTAGCGGTGAAATGCGTAGATATCAGGAAGAACACCTGTGGCGAAGGCGGCTCTCTGGACCATAACTGACGCTGAGGCGCGAAAGCTAGGGGAGCAAACGGGATTAGATACCCCGGTAGTCCTAGCCGTAAACGATGGGCACTAGGTGTGGGAGGCGTTGACCCTTCCCGTGCCGCAGCTAACGCATTAAGTGCCCCGCCTGGGGAGTACGGCCGCAAGGTTGAAACTCAAAGGAATTGACGGGGGCCCGCACAAGCGGTGGAGCATGTGGTTTAATTCGACGCAA
>JACPUR010000033.1 GCA_016192135.1 Candidatus Tectomicrobia bacterium
ATGCGGTCGAGGAGGTCCGGGTCCACGCAGCGCGCCTTGCCGGCGGGGCCTCCCACCAGGGCGTCCTCGCAGCAGGCGAGGAGCCTCATGCCACGCTCCGCGGCCATTTCCGCCAGCTCGTCCAGGAGGGCCTTGCGCTCCTCGAGCGTCCCCTCCTCCGGCCGGAGGCCCTCCGGGAGCCTCGCGGCGTTGCGCCTCACCTTCCCGTACATGTCGGCGAAGCTCGCGATGCACTCCCCGGTCGCGCCCGCGAGCGCATCGGCGACCCGGGCGAAGTTCCGCCGGTGGAAGGCGGCGTCCGTCTCCCGCGAGAGGTAGATGGGGTCGTAGCGCCAGCGCACCCGCCCGGGCCCGGCGCGTTCCGCGAGCTTATGGAAGGTGCGTACCGCCTGCGCGAGGGGCGGCACCGCGCGCTCCAGGGATTCGGGATAGGCGTTCACGGTGTACAGGAAATAGAAGGGCGCGCGCGCCTCGACCGCGTCCAGATGCGGGAGCAGCGGCGCCGGGTTGCGCGTCCAGAAGACGAAGGCCCGCACGTCCCCCGGCGCCAGGGAGACGCGGTGACGCTTCCCGCTGAAGGGGTTGCGGTACTCGGCGAAGCCCTCCTCCAGGCGCTTCAGGAACCAGGGCGCGTGGAAGGCGGGCACGTCCGTCCGGCGGGAGACGGAGATGATTTGGGGCTCGGGAGGCGCCTCGCGCATCGGGGGCGTTTTCGGATTCGTCACGGCATCGTCCCGGCGGCGGGGAATTTCGGCGGCATCGGTCCGTAGGGGCGAGGCATGCCTCGCCCCTACAAATCAAGGGCGGCCAAGCACGTCTGTAGGGGCGACCGGCTGGTCGCCCCTACCAGAAACCGGCCCCAAAAATCCTTCTCTCCACATCCCCCCCCTACAGCCCCAGCACCTCGGCCATGCCGTAGAGGCCGGGGGGCTGCTTCGAGGCCCAGCGGGCGGCCCGGATGGCGCCCGCGGCGAAGTTGTCGCGGCTCGAGGCCCGGTGGGTGATCTCGACCCGCTCGCCCATCCCGAAGAAGTAGACGGTGTGCTCCCCGGCCACGTCCCCCCCGCGCAGGGTCTGCATCCCGATGGCCCGGGGGGGCCGCTTGCCCGTCTGGCCCTCCCGGTGGAAGACGGCGTCCCCGGGGTAGCTCCGCCCGAGCGCCCGGGCGGCGATCTCCCCCATGCGGACGGCGGTGCCCGAAGGGGCATCCACCTTCTGGTTGTGGTGGGCCTCGAGGATCTCCACGTCGTAGGCGTCCCCGAGGAGGCGGGCGGCCTCCTCGATGAGCCTGAAGGCCACGTTCACCCCCACGCTCATGTTGGGGGCGAAGACGACGGCCGATTTCCTCGCGGCCTCGGCGATGATTTTTTTTTGCTCGTCATTCAGGCCCGTGGTGCCGATGACGGCGGCCATGCCCTTCCCCGCCGCGAGCCGGGCGTGGGCGGCGCTCGCCTCGGGGACGGCGAAAGAGACGAGAACATCCCCGGCCAGGGAGCCCTCGTCTGCCGTGAGGGGAACCTTCAAGGACCCGACCCCGGCGTTCGCCCCCGCGTCCTGGCCCAGCGCCGGGTGGCCGGCCCGCTCCAAGGCCCCCGAGATCGCCATGTCGCCCTGGGCGGCGATCTGCTGGATGATCCGGCACCCCATCTTGCCCGCCGCCCCTGCGACCGCCACGCGAATGGCCACCCGATCCTCCTTTTTGAAGGCCAGAAAGAAGCCAACCCCTTGTTTCTCGGGGGCATTATATTACCTTTCCCCGGTGGGGGGTGAAGCATGGGGGTGGAACCCGGAGCGTCATAAGGGCAAAAGGGGCGGGCCCGGCGGACGGGCTCCCCACGGGCCCATCCGGAATTGCTATAGTACCGGGCGGTCGAACCCGGGACCTCCTACGGCCTTAGGGGATGGGTTGTTGAGTCCGCCGCCCGAGCCGCAAGACGACTCGGTCTGGGTCGCCCGGTGCAAAGCGGGGGACCCGGACGCCTTCGAGCCCCTGGTGCTCCGCCACGCGGGCAGGGTCCGGCGGCTGGTGTGGGGGCTGCTGGGGGAGCGGCGGGAGGAAGCCGAGGATGTGGTGCAGGAGGTATTCCTCAAGGCCTACTTGGCCCTGCCCCGCTTCCGGGAGGAGGCCCGCTTCTCGACCTGGCTCTACCGCATCGCGGTCAACCACGTCCGCGACATGGCCCGGCGCGCCCCGCCGGCCCACGTGGAGTTCGACGAGACGCGGCTGGAGGCCCCCGGGCCCCGGGGGGAGGAAGAAGACGCGGGAGCCGATGCCCCCCGTCCCGGCCGGAGCGAGGAGCTTCGCCGCCTGCTGGGCGAGCTCAGCGAGCCGCAGCGGAGAATCCTGGTGATGCGCGAGCTCGAGGGGCTCAGCTACGATGAGATCGGCGGGATCCTGCGGATCCCGCCCGGCACGGTCCGCTCCCGCCTCAACCGGGCGCGCGCGGGCCTGCTGAGGGCCGCCGCGAGACGGAAAGAAGGAGAAGCATGATGCTGCGTTGGCGCGAGTGGCGTGAGAGCCTGCGGCGGGCCCGCGAGTGGGATTCGGCCCCGGACCCGGAGATCCGGCGCCTGCAATCGCTCTTCGCCGCCGCCCGCCCCGGGGAGGACTCCCAGGCGGACGCGCGGCTGTGGCGCAGGCTCCGCGCCCGCATCCACGGGCTGGAGCGGGAGCGCGTGCCCGCGCTGAGCGGGGCGCTCGCCTCCTTCGGCTTCCGCTTCGCCGGAGCCGCGGCCCTCGCGCTCGTCCTCGCCGCCGGCCTGACCTGGCGGGACGGGCCCTTCGGTTCCCCGCAGGGCGCCCAGACGGCCTCCTTCCTCGAGACCCCCGACGAGGTCCTGAGCGGCCCGCTCCAGGCGAGGAGCGGGGACGATCTCCTCCAGTTCATCGCCTACAATGCGGCGGGCCGGTGAAGGCCATGCGCGACTCCTTCCGCAACCCGAAGGCGAAGGCGGCGGCGGTCCTCGTGGCCGTCTTCCTCCTGGGAGGCGGCACGGGCTACTTCGCGGGCTACTGGCACGCGATGGGAGGCCCCGGCCAGGGCGGCTGGCGGGGCCGCGCCGCCGGCGCGCGCGGCGAGGACCGCACCGCGCACTTCCTCCGCAAGTTGGAGAGCGACCTCGGGCTCAGCGGCGCACAGAGCAAGCAGGCGGAGGATATCCTCCGCCGCCATCACCAGCGCTTCATCGAACTGCGGCGCGAGATGGCCCCCAAGATCGACGGCATCCTCAAGGAAGTCCGGGCCGACCTGCGCGCCATGCTGGGCCCCGGCCAGCGGGAGCACTTCGACCGGATGGTGCGCATGATGGAGGAGCACCGCCAGCGCCGGCGGGAGCGCTGGTGGCGGGGGATGGGCGGCATGATGCGCGAGTCCCCCGGCCCGCCCGGGGAATCGAGATAGCCTGTCTTTTCCCGGCAGACCATCCTTCGCAGGGGCGAGGCGTGCCTCGCCCCTATTCATTACGCCGCCGGAGGAAATGAGCGATGCGCTTTCGGCCCGCGATGGCGCTCTTGCTCCCCCTCGTCTTCCTCGCCTCTCCCGCCTCGCATGCCGCCGAGTCGCCCTACAAAGGCCAGGAGAAGCGCCCCATCAAGGCCCTCTCCGGGAAGGAGGTCGAGGATCTCCTCGCCGGGAACGGCATGGGCTTGGCCAAGGCGGCCGAGCTGAACCGCTACCCGGGCCCCCTGCACGTGCTGGAGTCCACCTCCCGGCTGGGGCTGACGGAGACCCAGCGGGCCGAAACCCGGCGCCTGTTCGACGCCATGAAGCGCGAGGCGGTGCCGCTCGGGAGGGAGATCGTGGAGCGGGAGCGCGAGCTCGACGCCCGCTTCGCCTCCCAGGAGATCGACGAGGCCTCCCTCGCCGCCGCCCTGGCCGAGATCGGGCGGCTCACGGGGGCTCTCCGCCTCGTCCACCTCAAGGCCCACCTCCGGATGCGGGAGATCCTGACCCCCCATCAGATCGCCCTCTACGGCCGGGCGCGGGGATATGAATCCTCCGGCGGCGCGGGCGGGCATTCGGGACATTAGCCGCCACCGGCCGGGCGTATTGCGATCCGTCCCCAGCGAACTCGCGGGCGCTGGCCGCCCAGGGGTTCCCTGCGTTTTTACTGAGGCGGGCAGAGAACCCGCCCCTATGCCCCCTCCAGTTCACACGTCGCCTTTCAATCCTCCGTCCATGCATTCGTAGGGGCGTATTGCAATACGCCCCTGCTCCTCCACCCCCAATCGAATTTCCCGAAAAAATTCCCTTTCTTATTTGCGATTCCGGACCCGCGTCATTCCCGGAACCCCGCCCCGTCCTAAGGTCATAAGCGGGAGATGCATGGATGGCCCGCCAAATGACCGCCTTTCCGGAAGGAGCCGTCCCAATGAAGCGTCCGGTGGCCTTGAGCGTTCTCGGCAGCGTCCTTCTCTCTCCCTTTCCCGCCCTCGCCCAGCCCTGGGGATCGTATGCCGGCCCCCGCATGATGTGGGACTACGGCTGGCACGGCTGGTTCCTGGGGCCCTTCGCCATGATCCTCTTCTGGGGGCTGGCCATCGCCGCCATCGTCCTCGTGGTCCGCTGGTTCAGCCCCTCGGGCCATGGCCCCCAGGCCGCCAGGACTCATCTTGACATTCTCCGGGAGCGCTTCGCGCGGGGCGAGATCGGCAAGGACGAGTTCGAGGAGCGCAGGCGCGTTCTGGGCGACTAGTCCGCCTCGGAACCCGCGCCCGTCTTAAGGTGCATGAGCGAGGGATGCCCCGGAGGCCCCTCGGTGAACCGCAACGCCGGCCCCGGCCACCGGGTTGCAAAGACCGCCTTGAAAAGGGAGGCAACATGACCAGGAAGCGGATCGCCATCATCATCGCCGCCGCCGCGCTGACCGTGGGCGCGGGCCTGGCGGCCAACGAGTACGCGTCGGCGCAGGGCTGGGGAGGCGGGCCGGGCTTTCACCGCGGCGGCCCCACGATGCGGGGCCACATGATGGGCGGCATGATGGGCGGCCATATGATGAGCGGCCCGATCATCTCCCGCGCCCTCGCGATGAAGGACGAGCTCAAGCTCACCGCGGACCAGGTGAAGAAGCTCGAGCAGCTCCGCGACGGCTTCTACCAGAAGGCCGCGAGGGAGCGCATCGAGATGCAGTCCACCGGCCTCGAGCTCCAGAAGCTCCACCTCGCCGACAAGCTGGACGTGGCCGCGGCGGAGAGGCTCATCCGCGCCATGGAGAAGAAACGCGCCGACATGCGCATCGAGCGCCTGAAGACGATCGAGCAGGGCAAGGCGATCCTGACCTCCGAGCAGCTCAAGCAGCTCCAGGCGGCCAGCTTCGGCCCGGGCGCCCGCATGGGGCGCGGCGGCTCCGGTCCCGGCCAGGGCTTCGGTCCGGGGCGGGGCGCGGGGATGATGGGGCCCGGGTTCGGCCCCGGTCCCGCATGGGAGGACGCCCAGCTGCCCGGCGGCGGATCGCTGGAATAACGGCTCAAGCGAAAGAGGCGGAGGGCCCTCCCTCGGGGGGGCCCTCCTTCCGATCCCGGGCTTCCCCGTGAAAGGACCGTCCGGGAAATCCCGGACAGGAAGGCGGCGCGGTGATTTTCGACGGATTCCGCGAGCTGATGGACGCTTCGGTCGCCCTCGTCCTGCTGCTCGATCTGGTATTCTTCTCCTACCTCGCGTTCCGGCTGACCCGGGAGCGAGAGCTGTTCGGCCCGGCGCGGAACGGCCTCCTGCCCGCGCCAAAGCCCGTCCGGGCGGATCGCCCGGAGTGGCGGAGGGACATGCAATGAATCGCCGTGATGCCCGCAAGTGGTTCCTGACCGCAGTGCTCGCCGCCCTCCTGATCCCGGCCGCCGCCTCCATCCCGGCGCGGGCCGAGGCCCGTCCCCGCCACGGGACGGCGGTGGTGGTGCTGCCCCCGGGGCACCGCCCGGTGGTGGTCCGCCAGGTGACCTACTACTACCACAACGGCGCCTATTACCGCCGCGCGCCCCGCGGCTATGTCGTCGTCCCGGCGCCTTACGGCGCGGTCGTGCCGGTGATCCCCCCGAGCCATCGCACCGTGATCGTGAGGGGCGCCACCTACTACGTGGACGACGAGGTGTACTACCGCCGGGTGCTGGTCTCGGGCCAGCCCCAGTACGAGGTGGCGCAGTACCCGGTGCAGCCCGAGGTACGCCCGCCCGCGCCCGTCCAGCCGCCCGTCCAGGGGGCGCCCTATTGCCGCGAGGCCCTGATCCCCATCTTCGTGGCGGGCAAGGAGGAGCGCGCCGTCACCACCGCCTGCCGCGAGCCGGACGGCACCTGGCGGCTTCAGCCCGGGCGGTAGGAGACGGCCGCGGAGAAGCGGGCGCGGCGGCGCCTTTCGTAAGGACGATCGCCACGGCAGAGAAAGACAATGAGCCCCCCTTGCTCCCGCCTCTTGTGCGGCGGGAGCAAGGGGGGCCGTGTTTTTCGCGGGATTCTTAAAGCGGCTCCTCGTGAGCCGGAGCCGCGGGGGCGGCTAGGCCACCCCACCGTGGCGCATCAAGGAGCGGGCGCTCCTGCGACCGGTCCGCGAGGTGCCGGAGGTCCGGCCGGTCCGCGCGGTCCGGCTGGCCCGCGCTCACCCCGCGGTCCCTGGGGTCCCCGCGCTCCCTGGGCCCCTCGATCTCCCTTCATTCCCCGCTCTCCCCGCATTCCCTGGGGCCCCCGAGGCCCCGGCCGCGACTGGCTGCTCGCGATTCTGCTCTGAAGAGCGCTCATCTGCTGGCTGAGGGCGCTCATCCGCTGCTGCTGATTGTTGATCTGCTGCTGGTGAGCGTTGATCTGCTGGCGCTGAGCGTTGATCTGCTGGGTGGCGGCGCGAAGTTGGTTCTGAAGCGCAGCCACTTGGGCCTGAAGCTGGGCCAACGCGTTGGCCCCTTGCGACTCGGCGCTCCTCGGCGTCCAGAAGGTCAGCGACGCTCCCAAGAGCAGAAGAAAAATCCCCGCACCGACGGATTTCCAACGCATGCCTCTTCCCTCCCCCCCAAGCGCAAAATGAACGAACGGAGAATACATTAATGAAAAAAATACCCCACAATCCGAAAGAACGCTCTCATCCAGAGAAATAGGAGCCAGGAAAAGTTCGAGCGAATGTGATTTCAGTCACATTTGGGGGCAAATACTTTTGGCGGAGCGTTAGAAGACTACGGGAGTCAATTAAGACTTCCCCACGCAGGCCTGCGTGGGCGCAGCTATGGCGGGGGCGGGCGGCTGGACCCGCCGGAAGCCGCTACGGGCTGAGCCTTGCGCGGGAAGGGAAAGGAGGCGAGGCGGGCAGAGCGATGGGTCCTAGAGGGCCGCCTCCTCGGTCATCTCCCCCTCGTAGACGAGACGGGTGTCCCCTTCCATGTGGACCTCGCGGACCTCGCCGCCCCGCCCCGAGAAGTGGATGGTGAGGACCTCGCCGCCCCGCACCTGGACGTCCACCGGGGGCTCGACCATCCCGCGTGCCGCGGCCAGGATGGCCGAGGCGACGGCGCCCGTGCCGCAGGCCAGGGTTTCGTCCTCCACCCCGCGCTCGTAGGTGCGGAGCTTCAGGGCGTGCGGGCCCGCGGCCTGGCAGAAGTTGGCGTTGGCTCCCGCCGGGGCGAAGAGCGGATGGAAGCGGATCTGGCGCCCGTCCTCCCGCACGGCCGCCTTCTCCACGTCCGGGACGAACTCGACGGCGTGGGGCACGCCCGTGTTGAGGAAGTCGAGCTTCGCCGTGCGGCCCTTCAGGGGGGCCTCGATGCCCTGGCGGAAGCCCGCCGGGGGGGTGAGGCGCACCTTCACGCGGTTGCCCTTGATCGTGGCCTCGATCACCCCGGCGAGCGTCTCGAAGGAGGCCCGCTCCTTCACCATGCCCAGCTCGCGGGCGAAGCGCACGGCGCAGCGGCTGCCGTTGCCGCACATCTCGGCCTCGGAGCCGTCCGAGTTGAAGAAGCGCCACTTGAAGTCGGCCCGCTCGCTCGGCTCGATGAACATGAGCCCGTCGGCACCTACGGAGAGCCCCCGCCGGCAGACCTTGCGCACGAAGTCGGCCATCTTGTCGGCGTCGAAGCGGCGGTCGCGGTTGTCGATGAAGATGAAGTCGTTGCCGCTCCCGCTCAGCTTGGTGAAGCGCACCCGCCCGGCCATGCTACTCGCCCCCCCCGGCGATGAAGGAGGGGATGCTCTCCCCCAGGATCAGGTCGTCGTAGCTCTCCCGCCTGCGGATGATGTGGTACTCCTCCCCGCGCACGAGGATCTCGGGCGGCCGGGGCCGGGAGTTGTAGTTCGATGACATGGCGAAGCCGTAGGCCCCGGCGCTCATGATGGCGATGAGGTCCCCTCGCCGGTACTCGGGGAGCTGGCGGTCCTTGGCGAGGTAGTCCCCGCTCTCGCACACCGGGCCCACGAGGTCGCTCTTGTGCCTGGGGCGCCGGGCGGCGGCCTCCTCCACCGGCAAGGCCTCCTGGTAGGACTCGTAGAGGGCGGGCCGGATGAGGTCGTTCATCCCCGCGTCGATGATGACGAAGCGCTTCTCCTCCTTGCTCTTGGCGTAGAGCACCTTGGTCACGAGCACCCCCGCGTTCCCGACGATGACGCGGCCGGGCTCGAAGATGAGGGTGCAGCCCAGGTTCTTCACGGCCGGGAGGATGGCCCCCGCGTAGTCGCTGGGCAGCGGCGGGGCCTCGTCGCGGTAGGTGATGCCGAGGCCTCCGCCCAGGTTCAGGTAGCGGATGTCGTGCCCGTCCGCCCGGAGCGCCCGGACGAGGGAGGCCACCTTCTCCACCGCCTCGACGAAGGGGCTGCTCTGGGTGATCTGGCTCCCGATGTGGCAGTGCACCCCGCAGGGCTCGAGATGGGGCATCCCGGCCGCCGCCCGGTACTGGGCGCGCGCCTTGGTGATGTCGATGCCGAACTTGCTCTTCTTCATGCCGGTCGAGATGTAGGGGTGGGTGGCCGGGTCCACGTCCGGGTTCACCCGGATGGCCACCCGGGCCCTCTTGCCCATCCGCGCGGCCACCGCCTCGATGTTGGCGAGCTCCTCCTCGCTCTCGACGTTGAACATGAGGACGCCCTGCTCGAGCGCGTAGGCGAGCTCCTCGTCGGACTTCCCCACCCCGGCGAACACCACGCGATCCGCCGGCGCGCCCGCCTTCAGCCCCCGGAAGAGCTCACCGCCCGACACGATGTCGAGCCCCCCGCCCATCCCCGCGAAGAGCCGCAGGATGGCGAGGTTGGAATTGCTCTTCATGGCGAAGCAGACGAGGTGCGGCACCGAGGCGAAGGCCTCGTCGAAGACGCGGAAGTGCCGCACCAGCGTCCTGTGGCTGTAGGCGTAGAAGGGCGTGCCCACCTCGCGCGCAAGGCGGGAGAGGGAGACGCCCTCGGCGTGCAGCTCGCCATCCTTGTACTCGAAGTAGTGCATCTTCTCTCTCTGTTCCCTTCCGTTCGAGCGGTCCCACTTCTCGAATCTACGGGGGCGGGATTTTACATCCGCCTGATCTTGGGGAGCCACAGCGGGGACAGCCCCTCAACCTCCCTCCCCCTCCGGGGGAGGGTCGGGGTGGGGGAGCCATGACCATTCCCTCCCCTACCCCCTCCCGGAGGGAGAGGGGACACCAGG
The DNA here is from genome assembly GCA_016192135.1 of Candidatus Tectomicrobia bacterium. NCBI lineage: Bacteria > Pseudomonadati > Candidatus Tectimicrobiota > Candidatus Tectimicrobiota bacterium. Next base: position 9,598 of record JACPUR010000033.1, read on the forward strand.
GTCACCCAACTTCTCTGGCCGGCGCTCACAGCCCCGGGACGATGGGCTCCCGGGGAACCTTCGGGGGGCCCTTCAGGCCGCAGCCCGCCGCGCCCACCCCCAGCGCGAGCAGGAGCACGAAGGCGGCCAGGCGCCGGAGCCAGCGCCGCCTAGGCATGGAGCCTCCTCCGCTCCGCCCGGATCTGGCGCAGCACGCTCGCCCGCGACGCCCCGCCCTCGCTGCGCCGGGAGGCCAGGGAACGCGCGAGGGCCGTGGCTTTGAGGTCGGAGGGCCTCAGGCGCGGGTCCGCCTTCTTGAGATCGGCGGCGCCGAGCCCCGAGAGCGGCACACCCTTCGAGAGGGCCAGCCGCACCGCGCGCCCGGCGGCCTCGTGGGCCTCCCGGAAGGGGACGCCCCGGCGCACCATCGCGTCGGCCAGGTCGGTCGCCGTCATGTAGCCACCCTCGGCCGCCTCCGCCATCCGGTCCGGGCGGGGGCACATCGCCCCGGCGAGCCCGGCCATCACCTCCAGGGAGGAACGAAGGGTGTCCGCCGCGTCGAAGAGGGGCTCCTTGTCCTCCTGCATGTCCCGGTTATATGTCAGCGGCAATCCCTTCATCAAGGCGAGGAGGGCCACGAGATCTCCGATGGCCCGCGCGCTCTTGCCCCGGACGAGCTCGGCCGGGTCGGGGTTCTTCTTCTGGGGCATGAGGGAGCTCCCGGTCGAGAAGGCGTCGGGCAGCTCGACGAAGCCGAACTCGGCGCTCGCCCAGAGCACGATTTCCTCCCCCAGCCGGCTCAGGTGCACCATGGCCAGCGCGGCCGCCGCGGCGAACTCCACGGCGAAGTCCCGGTCGCTCACCGCGTCCATGCTGTTCTCGGCCAAGCCCTCGAAGCCCAGCCGCCGCGCCACCCTCCCCCGGTCGATGGGGTGGACGGTGCCCGCGAGCGCCCCCGCGCCCAGGGGGAGGACGTTCACGCGCCGCCGCACCTCCGCCAGCCGCTCGGCGTCCCGCCGGAGCATCTGGCTGTAGGCCAGCATGTGGTGGGCGAAGGTCACCGGCTGGGCCCGCTGGAGGTGGGTGTAGCCCGGCATCACCCAGTCCACCCCGCGCTCGGCCTGGGCCAGCAGCGCCTTGCGCAGCGAGGCGATGGCCGCCTGGATGCGGTCGATCTCGTCCCGGAGCCAGAGGCGGGCGGCGGTGGCCACCTGGTCGTTCCGGCTGCGGGCGGTGTGGAGCCTCCCCCCGGCCGGACCGATGCGGCGGGTGAGCGCCGCCTCGATGTTCATGTGAACGTCCTCGAGCGCCGGGTCGAAGCGGAACCTCCCCGCCTCCACCTCCTTCAGGATGGCCCGGAGGCCCCGGACGATCTTGGCGGCGTCCGCCTTGGGAATGATCCGGCGGGCGCCCAGCATCTCGGCGTGGGCGATGGAGCCCCGGATGTCCCAGGGAGCGAGCCGCCGGTCGAAGGAGACGCTCTGGGTGAAGGCCTCGACGCGGGGGTCCGTCCGCCCCGCGAAGCGCCCGCCCCAGGGCTTGGCCGGCGCCCTCTTTTCCGCTCTCAGGCTGGATATTCGCTTGGCGGCCATCGTTCCCTCACGCCCGGGCCGGGCACGCCGGACCGGAGCCCAAAGAAACCGATACTTACCCGACCCGTCCCGCCCCGGCAACCGGAAGGAGGCGGGAGGGGCGAATTATCGCCCATTCTTGGCCCTTCTGCCCCTGCCCCCCGCCGGGAGGACGGGACACCGGGGGTACATATCTTGCTATATCAACGGGCTACGGGCGGGCGGCCCCACTGGTCGGCTCCACCCCCAGGCAGAAAAAAAGACATTGGAAATCCTTTGTTTTTTGGATTATCGGCGAGGTCCGGAAAACCGATAAGCCATACAGGCGGAAACGCCCTTCCCCGAGGAGAAGCCGTGACCCGGCAGAATTTGCTCGAGAACCCACCCCAGGCGGCCGCTGCTCCCCAGAACCAGACCTATACACTGACGCTGGGGCAGGCGGTCGAGCTCGCCCGCCAGTTGCAGCGCAGGGGCGAGCTGGGGACGGCGGCCCTCGTACTGCGGAAGCTCCTGGAGGTCCATCCCCAGCGGATGGACGCTTATCAGCTTCTCCAGCAGGTGGCTCCCTACATCCAATACCAGGAATCATTCCTCCAGAAGCGGGCGTCGCTGTACATGAACTACCCGAGCCACATCCACATGGAAACCCTCTCCGTCTGCAACGCGGCGTGCAGCTTCTGCCCCTACCCCGGCATCGAGCGCAAGGGGCGCCGGATGTCCGATGCGCTGATCGAAAAGATCCTCGGCGACCTGCGCGACATCCCCGGGCAGCTCCCCTTCCTGATCTCTCCCTTCAAGGTGAACGAGCCCTTCCTCGATCACCGCCTCTTCGATATCCTGGGAGCCATCAACGAGAAGCTGCCGAACGCCTCCATCGCCCTCACCTCGAACGCCTCCCCCATCACGGAGGAGAAGCTCCACCGCTTGGCGCGAGTGAGGGGCATCCAGTATCTCTGGCTCTCGGTCAACGACCACCGGCCGGAACATTACGAAACCACCATGAAGCTCCCCTTCGCTCGCACCCTGGAGCGGCTGGACATGATCCACCGCAAGGTGGCCGCGCGCGGGGTCGCCTTCCCCGTTGTGCTCTCCCGGGTGGGGGACGGGACCCAAAGCGACGCCGACTTCGTCCGCTGGGTCGGGCAGCGCTACCCCCTCTTCCGAGCCAACGTGTTCCCCCGGGGTGGATGGCTGGGCCAGGTGGACCTTCTCCTGGGTCCCGTTCCGGCCGTGGCCTGCCACCGCTGGTTCGAGCTCTCGATCACCTCGAGCGGCGTGGTGGCCCACTGCTGCATGGACGGCCAGGCCAAATGGCCCATCGGAGACGTGAGCCGGCAGCACGTCCTGGAAGTCTACAACTCCCCCGAATACCGCAGGCTCCGCGAGCAAATGACGACGCGGCTCGACGCCGACCCCTGCCGCACCTGCACCTTCTTGTGAGACCCGGACTCTCCCGCGCGGCGGCCTTGTGAGACCTTCTCGTTCATCCTAATATGGCCCGCAACAACCTCCGCAGGTCCGGGCAAGGGGCAGCCGTGTCCATCCAACTGGGGACGATCGATTTCCTGGCCACCCAGCTCCTCCCCCACGTGAAGCGGCGCGGCAGCGTCGTCTCGCTCTCCCGTGTGAGCATCTTCTCGCCGCCCGCGGCCGTAAAGCGTTACTTGGAGGCGTCCGGCTTCCACGCCTGGCTGGATCGGGTGCAATGGGAGGGCCACCGGGGGCGGCTGACGACGCGCGATCTGTTCCTCGCGTTCGGCTTCGAACGCTACGACGACATCGACATCGACGCCGAAGAGGGCTGCACCATCACCCACGACTTGAACCGGCCCGTGCCGGCCGAGCTGCACGGCCGGTACGACCTGGTGTTGGAGATGGGAACGCTGGAGCACATCTTCGACATCCGGGCCGTCTTCGAGAGCGTCATCCGGATGCTCAAGGTGGGGGGTGTGGCCTTCCACTTCTCCCCGGTGGATTGGTTCAACCACGGCTTCTACAACTTCTCGTTCACGCTCTTCAATGACGTCTACCGGGTCAATGGGTTCGATGATATGGCGTTCTACATCGTCGCCTTTCCCACGCAATGGGAAACGAACCAGGAGATCAAGTTCAAGCAGGTGGATTTCACGCCGCAGCAGATGCTCCTGCCTCCACCGCCTGACAAACATCTTTACATGGTGAGCTGCATCGCGAGGAAAGCGAGGGAGCTCCCCTCCTTCCAGGTCCCCATCCAGGCGGTGTACGACCCCGCCCTCCGCCTGAACACAGCCCTCAGGCCGCGCGGCGGCCCTCCCCCCCAGGCCGCGCCCTAGGCGGCGGAATAGCCCTTCGCCCCGGGGGCCCCGGCGGCTTCCGCCTCTCCGTAGGGATGAGGGTCTCGGAAATAGTCCACGAGCGATCCCTCGTGCTCGAGCAGGATGGCCTGGCAGGCGATCCCCTCGCGCCCGATCTCGCCCACGATGTCGCGGGCACGCCACTGGGTGGCGATCAGGATGACGTCCGCCGGCTCCAGCTTCAGGTCGTCGCGGAAACGGATCTCTTGCCCCGTCCCGGGGACGAAGGTGCCCACCTTGTCGGGGTCGGAGTCCACCACCAGGGGGAAGCGCCCCGCGTCCACGCCGTAGCGGTTGATGAAGGCCGCCGCCTTCCCCGTGCCGCCCCATACGGCCACCCGCTTCCCAGAGCGGGCGAGGGCGTCCAGATGAGCCCTCACGCGGTCCTTGCTCTCGGCCGCGCGGCCGCGGAAGGCGAGCGCCTCGCGGGCGTAGGCGGCCTGCGCGGCGCGCACCCCGATGCGGACGAAGCCATAGACCACTTCGTCGTCATAGCCCCGCTCGACCAGCTCCACCTCGCGCGAGCAGCGCTTGAGCAGCCGCGAGAGCGACTCCGTGGTGAAGTGGGAGTTGTGCTCGTAGAAGAAATCCGCCGTCCGGCCCATGGCGAAGACCTTGTCGATGCAGGGGACTTCGATGAAGAGGCGGGTCTCGACCCCCTCCCAGGTCGCCGAGAAGGACAGCGCCTGGAGGAAACCCATCGGGTCCATCAGGTGCTCCAGCACGTGCCGGCTAATGATGAGATCCGGCCGGCAGTCGGCGAGATGGACGGCCGGATCGAAGAGCTCCTGCCGGGCCTCGATCATTCCCCCCCCGGTATCCACCTTGGCGTTTGGGTCGAAGCCGATGTAGCGCCCCTCGGGATGGGCCTCGGCGAGGGCGCGCAGCAGATGGCCTTCCCCGCAGCCGATCTCCACCACGGTGGGGTGCAGGGGGAGACGCTTGAGGATCAGGCCGCGCACCTGCAGCAGATGCTCGCGCCATCCCTCGCCCCGGTTGAACATCAGGTTCGGCTTCTCCGAGTAGGGAACCTTGGAATAATCGAACTCGGGGTTGTACACGTGCCCGCACTCCACGCACCGCACGAAGCGGAGGGGAAGGCGCTCCATTCTCCGCGCCTCCTCCGCGCTCGCCGGCCAGGCGAGGGTAGCCAAGGGCTGATGGCCGCCGTCGTAAAACGGCACGGCCACGTGGTGGCCGCAGGCGGCGCACACGTGCTGGCGCAGCAGATCACGAAGCCCCTCTCTCCCGTTCCCGTCGGCTTCCCAGTTCCGATGCACGGCGCGTCTCCCTCTAATGGGCGCAGGTCCCTTGAGTTCTGGCCTTCTCGACCGCCTTTTCGAAGAACGCTCCCAGCTCGCGGAGGACCGCCGCGTCCTCGTAGAGGACATGATTGGCCGAGAGAATCCTGGACTTCAGCTCGCCGTGGCAAGCGGAATCGTTGGCCAGGCGGATGGCGGTCTCCACGTACTCATCCGGGTTGGAGACCACGGCGTCCATCACTCCCATCTTCTTATAGCAGGCGTAGGTGACGCGGCTCCGCATGAAGGCGCCCGGCATGGTCACGATCGGAGCGCCCACGAAGAACGCCTCGTAGGAAGTGGTGCCACCGCCGAAGTGGATCGGGTCCAGGATCACGTTCGCCAAGGCGAGAACGTTCAGAAACGCCTCGCCATTGACGCGCGGGATGAATTTAACCCGGTCGATCCCATGGGCGAGGGTCCGCCGGAAACGCCGCATCAGCGCATCGCCTAGGGACTTCGGCTGCCCCTCGATGAAGTAGAGCTGACTGTAGGGGTCCCGGCGGAGGATCTCGCCCAGGATACCGTCGAAGTCGGGATGGATCTTGAAGAGGCTCTGCGGGCAGAGGTACACGCGGGCCCGCTCGGCGATCAGGAAAGCGGCCCGGCGCATGAGCGCGGCCTTAGGCCGGGGCCGGAAGTAATAGGTCGGGAGCGAGTCGAAACGGACCAGATCCTCGCTGTAGTGGTCCTCGGCCCCCTCCGGCTCCAGGTCCTTCGAGGAGACGAAGTAGTCCACGTTAGGGATGCCCGTCGTCACCGGATGGCCCCACGTCACGCACTGGACCGGGGCCAGGCGGGAGAAAGCCAGGAAATACGTGAGGGCGTCCATCCCGATGTCGGCGTAGAAGAGAACGTCGAGGTTCAGCGCTGCGATCTGCTCCCTCGCGGCGGCGATGTCGGCCGGGACGATGACGAATTCATCCGAATGCTGCCTGAATTGCTGCACCATCGGATCGTCCGGCGGATCCACCGCCAAGGTCACCACCTCGAAACGGCGCCGGTCAAGGAAAGCGACGTAGCCGATCATGAACTTTCCGATGGTATGCTGCTTGAAGTTGCGCGAGATGAAGCCCACGCGGATCCGGGAACCCTCGGGGCGGCTCTTGGGGCAAAGCGAAATTTCCTGAGACCGGTAGAGCCGGGCTATCTTCTGCTGAAGCTCCCGGTCGTTGAAACCCTGATACGCTAGATAGAAATTGGTGAAACCGATTTCCTTGAGGGGGTCCCGGATGACCACCCCCTCCCGCACCAGCTCATCCACGCTCCTTTCCACCCGGGCCCGGCATTCCGCCACTTGCTCGGATGAGCTGCAGATGACCGGCAGAAGGGCGCTGGTGCGCACCCGGAGGAGGTCCGAGCGGTCCAGCCGGAGGGCCGCCTGCGCCGCGTCCCATCCCTCCTCGAAGTCGCCACGCTTGATCAGGACGGTGGCCAGCCCCCAGTGGCCCTCCGCCAGGTCCGGCCGAAGGTGAATCGCCTCCCGGAAGGCGCCGGCCGCCTCGTCCAGCTTCTCATCCTGCTTGAGGGCGATCCCAAGGCCGATGTGCGCCGAGGCGCTCTCGGGATTGAGCCGCGCGGCCTCCCGCAAGTTCTCCACGGCCTCCTCGATCTGGCCGGTCTCCTTCAGCAGGAGGCCGAGGCCCAGCCGCGCGTCGAAGCTCTCCGGGCGCAACTGGACGGCTTTCCGGTAGCGTTCGGCCGCTTCCTTGAGATCCCCCTCCTTCTTGAGCACGGCGCTTATGCCGACCAGGGCATCGAAGTGGCCCGGGCGGAGGCGCAGGGTCTCTTCGTAGCTCTCGCGGGCCTCTTCCGGCCTCCCCTGCGATCTCAGCGCCGTCGCGAGGAAGAAGTGGGCGTCCGCATAGCCGGGCCGGAGGGCGATCGCCCGGCGGAAGCTTTCCTCGGCCTCCGCCAGCCTCCCCTGGCTCATCAGCACGGCGCCCAGGCCGAAGTGCGCCTCGGCGTAATCCGGCTGGGCGGCGAGCACCCGCAGGAAGCTCCTCTCCGCTTCGTCGAGGCGCTTGAGGTCATGGAGAACCACGCCCAGGCCGAACGCAGCCGTCATGTCCCGGGGATCGATCTCGAGCGCGCGCGAGAAACTCTCGGACGACGCCTCCAGGCACCCCAGCTCCTTACGGACCATACCTAGCCGGCGATGGGTCTCCGCCTGATCGGGCCTTAGCCCGGCGGCGAGCGAGAAGCTCTCTTCCGCCTCCTCCAAACGGCTCAGCTCCACGAGCACCCTGCCCTGGTTCACGAGCGCCACCGCGTAGGAGGGCTGCAAGCGGATGGCCTCGCGGAAGGCGGCGGCCGCCTCTTCTCTCTTGCCGAGGTGATGAAGCGCCGTTCCCAGGTTGTTGTGCGCGTCGGCCATCCCAGGCGAGAGCCGGATGGCGCAGCGGTAGGCCTTGATCGCCTCGGAATAACGGCCGAGCGCGGCCAAAACGTTGCCCAGGTTGGAGTGGAAGATGCCTGCCTTGCCCTTGCGCCGGATGGCCTCTGCGATGTGCCGGACCGCGGTTTCGTGCTCGCCCCGCTGATAGGCTAGGACACCCAGCAGATGCAAGGCGTCCGGATGGCCGGGCTCTTCCTCCAGGAGACGCCGGTAGAGCGCCTCGGCGGCGGCCAGATCGCCCGCCTGGTGGCGCGCCAGCGCCTCCTCGAAGAGCCGGACCGACCGTTGCCTGGGGGCAACCTCGGAAACCTTGCGACCGGGGAGAGGCATGGATCGGACCTTGGGTGCCATTGGATTCTCCCGACTCCTCCGCCGAGCGGAATCTTCCAGGGGCAGCGATTTCGATAGACCTCGCCCTCTGGAATCCTTTTCGGCTGAATCCGCCCCGGCCATGAGGCGCACTTCGGCCACGAGGCGGGCAAAAAGCAAGAAATATACCAAACCAAAAAATAAAAACCCTTATATTTCAAATGGTTGTATGGAAAACCTCCGCCCTTGCAAGGAAATTGCTGCCTGGCCTGGCAAAACCTGCCACTGGCAAGGCCGAATCCCTTGTCCGCACCCTCCCTAAGGCGTAGGATGCCGCGGATCCGGCTCCGCCCGCGCGCTCCCCCATTCCAGCCGGTGAGGGGCCTTCTCAATGCGCTCGTTCACCCCCCGGGAATGGAGCATCATCGGCGGCGCCTTCGTCCTCCTGGGCCTCTTCTTCGGCTTCAACTTCATGTTCGGCATCTTCATGAAGCCCCTCATCGCCGAGTTCGGCTGGTCCACCTCGGCCACCTCGGCCGCCTACTCGATCTACATGTTCATGGTCGCCGTCTGCGGGGTGGCGGTGGGCGGCCTGGCGGACCGCTACGGCGCGCGCCCCGTCATCATCGCGGGCATCGTCGTGGCGGGCGGAAGCGTCGCCCTCTCCTACTCCATCCAGAACCTCTGGCAGTTCTACTTCCTGACGGGGGTCATGGCCGGGCTCGGGCGGAGCGCCCTGCAGACCCCGGTCTCGGCCTACCTGCAGCGCGCCTTCACCCGGAACCGCGGGCTCGCGACCGGGCTCGCGGGCTCGGGGAGCGGGATGGGCCTCATCTTCATCGCACCCTTGACGGGCTATTTCATCACGGCCCACGGATGGCGAATGGCCTACCTGCTGCTGGGCCTGCTCTTCATCGCGCTGGCCGTGCCCGCGGCCCTGATGCTCCGGGCCTCGGACGAGCGGAGGGAGGAGGCGCCGGCCCCCGCCAGGGCGCGCGCCGAGGCCGCTCCTCCGTCCGTTCTCCTCCCCGAGGCCTCGCTCGGGGTCCGGGAGATCGTCAAGCGGCGCCCCTTCTGGGCCATCATGGGGAGCCACACCACCGACTGCGTCTGCCATTCGGTCCTGATCCTCCATCTGGTGCCGATCGCCATCGAGGCCGGAATCGACCGGGTCCAGGCGGCGAGCCTGATGGGGGTGATGGGGGTGAGCCAGCTCCTGGGCCGCGTGCTCACAGGGGTGCTCTCGGACCGGGTCGGGCCGAAGCTGGCCCTCCTGGCCGCCCTGCTCTCCCAGACCCTGCCCGTTCCCCTCCTTTGGGCCTCGCCCACCCTCCCCGCCTTCTTCGTGGTCGCCGCGATGGTCGGGCTGGGGCTCGGCGGCCACGGCACGATGTACCAGATCGTGACGCGCGAGTATTACGGGCCCAAGCGGGTGGGGCTGCTCTTCGGCACCTTCACGTCGGGCGCCAGCGTCGGGATGGCGACGGGGGGGTTCGCCGGAGGGCTGCTGCGCGACCTGAGCGGGGACTACAGCCTGGCCATCCTGTTCAGCTTCGCGACGGGCGTCGTCTCCGTTCTTCTGGTGCTCGCCTACCCCGGCCGGAAGGGCCAGGCCGCGCCCTCTCCCGCCCCGGAGGGGGCCGCCCAGCCGGCGGGGTAGCGGTACCCAGGAACGCCCGCATCCCTCGCCAGGGAGGCAGGGAGCGAAGATCCCGCCCCGCGGAGCGGCTCCGTCAGAAACGGGGCCTCTGCTCGTCTTCAGATTCTGCTTTCGCCCATCCGCCGTCTCCTGTATGCGCTTTTTTCGGCTCCAAAAAGAGGCCCGACCCTCCCCCAGCCGCCCTACATTAATAGATGGGGCAGCCGCCCGGTTTTCCTGCCGCCACACAGGAGAACGAAGGATGATTTCAAGGGGCAGCCGCGACACATTCCGCCTGACCGGGCTCGCCGCCGCCATTCTCGCGCTTTCGCTGGCGGGTTGCGCCGGGGGCAATCTCGCGGCCCGCGATTCCCAGCTGAAGCAGGGCGGGGAGATATTGGCGTCGCTTGAAACCAAGAGCGCGAGCGGCGAGCGGGAGGAGGGGGATCCGGCCGGATTCCCGGTCAAGATCGTCTTCGCCACCCCGGAGGGGGTCTATGTCGACAACGTGAAGGTGAGCTTTCAGAAGGACGGTGAGACGCGGGAGATATTCTCGGAAGGGCCTTGGCTGTACGTGAAGGGCGGCCCCGGCTGGTACCACGTCCAGGCCCAGGGGCCGGACGGCAAGGCGGCCGGCGCCAGCTTCAGCATTTCCGAGGGCGGCGAGAGGAAGGATGCGGCGCCCCAGGTTGTGATCCTGAGCCTCGCGGAAGGCGGGGCGGGCCGTGGAGGCCCCTCCGGCGAGGCCTCGCCGGACCAGCCGGGACAGACGGGCCAGAATCCGCCCCCGCAGAGCCAGCCGGAGGAGAACCGGCCCGGGCAGAATCAATCCCAACAGAACCAGCCGGAGCAAGGTCAGCCGGGCAAGTGAAGGCCATCCGGCCAGATGGAAAAGCGGCCTTCCGGGCATCCGGAGGGCCGCTTTTTCGTCCCGTGAAACTTGGGCTCAGTCGATCCTCTCCCGAATGTGCTCGAATCCCTCGCGCATGGGGCCGATGTAGTAGCCCAGGTCGTGGAGCAGGATGTCCTTGAGCCCGGCCAGCTCGCCCCGGCCGATCTCATCCCTCATCCTCTGGATGATGGCGCTCAGGTCGCGCGCCACGGCGGCCAGCGGGCGTCCTTCCATCTCCACGGCCGATGGATCGGCTCCGGCGAAGCGCAGCATGTCGCGCAAGGACTGGAGGGCGAAGCTCCAGCCCTCGGCGCAGTCCCGGATTCCCTCCAGCACCTTGCCGCGCTCTCCGGCCTCGGCCGCCCGGGCCGCTTCCTCTCCCCGCGCCGCCAGGCGATCGAGGAAGTCCATCATATCCGCGCAGGTGCGCCGGGCCAGCGCCCGGGGCTCCGCCGAGAGGAACTCCAGCGTCCCGAACTCATCCAGCGGGCGCACCTGCCAGCGCTCGGCCTCGTCGCGCGTCACCCCGGCCTCGCCGTGCAGGGCGCCCAGCAGGACGCGCCCCGCCTCGCGCAGGCGGGCCGCGACCCAGCCCTCGAGCTCGCCATAGGTCGCGACCCCGCCGGGAGCCTCGTGCCACTCCTCGTCGAGCTTGAACCGGAACCGATCGGCCACCCGCGCCATGCCCGCCTCCTATGCGGCGCCCTGCGAGATTTCGCGCCACGCCGCGCCCAGCGACTCCATGATGCCGGCCGCCTCGGGCAGCGCTTCGGGATCGCGCTCCCGCAGGGATTTGCTGATCAATCCAAGGACGTACTGGTAGATGCCCGAGAGATTCCGGGCCAGCTCGGGCGAGGCGTGCGGTTTCAGCACCCCCGCCAGCTCCGTGATGATGCCCATCGCCTTCAGCAGGTGCTCGGCCGCCTCGTGGAACGTGTCCTCTCCCTGGAGGAGGGCCTCGCCCTTGCGGATGTGCTTCACGGCTCCCTCGTACAGGAGCACCACGAGCTGGACCGGAGAGGCGGTCTTCACCCCGACGTCCCGGTAGGCGGCGTAGGAATTCCTGGCATTCACCCGGATTGTCTCCTCATCCTGTTATCTCTTTCCGAAGTTGGACGCGTTGGCGTTGATCTGGGCGAGCTGCCGGCTGAGGAACTGGCTGGTGGTCTGCAAGGTGCCGAGGGCCTGCTCCAGGCGCGTGAACTCCTCGCTGAGCCGGGCCTGCTCGCGGGCGATGCGGGCGTTGACGGCGTCGATCTGGGACTTGAGGTCCGAAACCCGGCTGTTCGCCTCGTCAATGGCGGCCTGGATGGGGCCGTCCTGGTTCTGATCGGTGAGGAAGCCGAGCAGCTCATCGAGCTGGGTGGCGATACCCCGGGAGACGGTCACGACGCCCTGCGAGGCGCCCTGGGCCGTAAGCTGGGCGGGGGTGATCTTCACCAGAATCTGGAGGCCGTCGGTGCTGGTGTTCCCGCTGTCCCCGGTGAGGGTCTGGCCCTCGCCCGTCGCCGCCTCCCCCCCGATGGTGCCCTTCACGTCCTGGCCGGTGAAGGTGGCCTCGGTGTTCGCGACGGTGCTGCCCAGGCCCGAGCTTCCCGCCGTTCCGCTCGCCACGGTCGATTTCACCTTGAAGGAATGCTTCAGGCCGTACTTGGCGTGAATCAAGGTGATCTTGCCGGTCGAGGAGTTGAACGAGGCGCTCACGTCCGTGATGCCGGCATTTTTCAGCGTGGTGTTGATGGCGGTGACGGCGTCTTGTGCGGTCATGCCGCTGGTGAGGGAGGCGCTGGCCGTGAGGCCGCCGGCGGTGATGGTCAGGGTTTCGTTCTGGGTGAGGCCCCCCGAGACGTTCTGGGCGCCCACGTCCTCCGCGCGGGTGGCCGCCTGGGTGATCTGGACGGCGTAGCCCAGCGAGGAGCTGGTCTTCGTCTTCGCCGAGAAGGCGAGCGCCTGGATGTCGGTGTCGGTGGCGGTGGCCACCGAGGCGAACAGGTCGCGCAGCTCATCGGGCTTGCTGGCCAGCAGCGAGCTGAACTTCGCCGTGTCGAGGGTGTAGCGGCCGGTATCCGGGCTGAGGCTGATCCCGGCCTCGGAGAGGGCCCGGATCTTCCCGGGCGCGATGCTCTTCACCACCCCGGTCAGGATTTCACTCACGCGGGAGCGGGTGGTGAAGAGGTTGAAGTCGGAGAAGAGCGGCCCGGTCGCGTTGGTCTCGGCGTCGAAGAAGCTGTTCTCCTGGATGAAGGCTTCGGTATCGTTGATGGCGTCCAGCAGGGACTGGACCGAGCCCGTCACGCCGAGGGTGCTCCGCTTCACCTCGACGATGATGGTGGCGGCCGCATCCTCCTTCTTGAGGCTCAGGGTGACTCCCTCGATAACGTCCGATATCTCGTTGGATGACTTGCGGATGGTCACCGCGTTCGCGCCCGCGCCGAACTCGATGATGGCGTCCTGGGCGGCCTGGCTCTGCTTGAACTCGAGATCGTATTCGTAGTCCGCCGTGACGGTGAGGGTCTGGTCGGCGAAAAACGCGACGGCGCCCGTCGTCTCGTCCAGGGTATAGGCGCCCGTGGTGGTCGTGGTCAGCGCCGCGGTCTGGGCCTGGTTGGTGTCGGTGAAGGTGAAGGTGGCCGATCCGTTGTCCGATACCGTGCCGATCCGGGAGTTCTGGCCGGTGAAATCGGCCAAGACGGGCGACCCGGGAGTCCCCGCCTGCGCGTCGCTGATACGGTAAATGCGGTATTCGGTGGCGTTCTGCACGTCGCCGAACTGGACCTGCACGGAGTTGTCGTTGGCGCCCGTGGGGGTGGTGACGCTCGATATGCCGCTCACGACCGTCTCCACGCCCCCGACCACGGCCGCCACGACGTAGTGGTACTGCGTGCTCGCGAGGAGCGTGCCGCCGGTGTCCTGGGCGGTGAGGGTGGCCGCGATCCCTTCGGCCTGGGCCACCCCGTTCACCTTGACCGTTGTGGTATTCGCGTTCGGGATGTGGCGGAGGGCGTAGGTCTTGGCATTCAAGTCGTCGGTGTCCTGGGTGGACGCCGCCGCCCCCTTGCCGAGGACCTCGCCCGTCACGGAGGTCTTGATGCCGGCGGTCTGGGTGATGGTGACGGCGTTGCCCGCGCCGCCCTCCTTGGCCGTGACGGTGAGCTGGTAGGGGGCGGAGCTGCTGTCCACCTTGATGATGGAGGCGGTCACCTTGGCGCCCGAGCCGTTGATGGCGGCGGCGATGCCATCGAGGGTGTTGTTGGAATTGTCGATCGTGATGGCCGTCGAGACGGCGGAGGCCCCCGTTCCCACGGTGATGGTCAGGGTGCCGCTCCCGAGGGTGGTGGCGTTGGTGTCGGAGAAGCGGTTGCTCACGTACTGGTTCTTCTTGGCGAGCTGCTTCACCACGAGCTGGTGGGAGCCCACGGCCGCCGTGGCCGAGGCGGTGGCGGTGAGGATATCGGTGTCGCTGCTCGAGACGGAGCGCTGATCGAAGAGGCTGGGGCTCTTGAGGGAGGCGGCCGCGGTGCGGACGCTGAGGTAGTTCGCTTGAAGGGTCTGGAAGAGGGCGACCTTTTCGGTCTGATCGGCCTGCTTCGCCTGGAGCTTGGCCACGCGGCTGGCCTGGAGCGCCACGAGCTGCTCGATGATGCTCTTGGTGTCGAGGCCCGAGATCAGCCCGTCCACCGAAACCGGCCCGGCCATCTTCGCTGCTCCCCCCGCAAGAGGCCTCTGGCCTGAAGCGTGCTGGCCTAAAGCTTATCGGCTTGAGGCGGATGGGCCTAAAGCGCCTATTGCCCCGACAGCACATTCCGTGCCGGATGGGGCCGTGGCGGCTCTTCTTGAGAACAGAGGGAGGCGCGGCAACCCGCCGGGAGGGATTCCCGGAGCGTAATATTTGTATTTTCAACCGGTTGCGGCGGGGGGGCCCGGCGGCGCCCCCCCCCCCCCCGAGGCTC
>JACPUR010000034.1 GCA_016192135.1 Candidatus Tectomicrobia bacterium
AAACAAAAGCCGGAGGGATCATCCCCTCCGGCCTCTTTCTTTTCCCTTTTCGCTTCCGCCCTACCGGCCCATCATGGCCTTGTACTTCTCCTTCAGCTTCTGCTTGTCCGCCTCGGAGAGGTTTTTGAACTGGGAGGAGTTCTTGAGCTTGTCCTTCTGCGCGGCGGAGAGGTTCTGCATGGCCTTCAGGTTGCCGCCGGTGACGACGCCGCCCGTCTGGGAGGGGTCGGCGCCCTTGTCGGCGAGGCCCATGGACTTGATGTCCTGGAGGGCGATGTAGTCGAAGACGAAGGCGAACATGCGCCCGGGCTCGGCCGAGATGACGGCCGAGATGATGAAGGCGAGGAGGGCGGTCGCCAGGCCGAGGCCGGCGTACTGGAGGAGGGCGCGGGTGCGCTTGCTCATGGGGGCGCGGCCCGAGGAGCGGCGCTTCTTGTGCTTGAGGGGATGTGCCGCGGGCGCCGGGGCGGCCTGGGCGGGCCGGGGCGCGGGATGGGCCTCCCCGTCTTTCGAGGCCCTTTGGTGGTAAGGGCACTGGTTGAAGGCCGCGAAGCAGGTTTCCGCCTGCCGTTCCTTGGTCAGCCGGCTGTAGGGGATGGTGATGCGCCGGAGGCCCCGCCACTCCTTCCGGGGGTGGGCGTGGCAGACGTTCATGCGCGAGGGGGAGTTGTTGGCCAGGCCCGGGCCGTCCTGGGAGCCCAGGAAAGGGCAGGGCCGGCCGGCGGCGAGGACGGTGCGGCCGCGCGGAGAGGACGTGACGGGAGCGTCCAGCGACGACGGGGAGCGGTCGGGAGACCCGGAAAGCTGGATGCTCATGGCGCGTCCACCCCGATTCGAGCCGGCACGTCATGAACATGCGCGAATGAATGACGGCTCTTGGTGAACGCAATCTAAGCAAAAAAACAAATCATTCTCAAGTGGAGAATCGGCGGCCCCGGGGCCCCCGCCGGGCGGGATGGCTGCAATGGATTAATTTTAAACGGTTTAAGGATTTTCCGCGGGAGCCCGTGGAGGCCGGAACAGATCCTCATGCTTGGGGCGGAAGAGGGTGCGGGCCGGCTCCTCCCCGGGGAGGTAGCGGGCCCCCCGGATGAGGACGGCCGGGACCCCCTCGGCCGCCTGGCCCATCACCGCGCTCGCGGCGGCGGCCAGCTCGTCCGCCTGCGCCACCTGGGTGATCTCGAGGGGGCGCCCCGCGCGGTCCTTCGTCCCCCGGAGGTCCGCCACGGGCTGCACCCCGGCGCAGCCGATGGCCACTCCCACCACCCCCCGGCGGAAGGCCCGCCCCTGGGTGTCGGCGACGATGACCGCCGGACGCGCCCCCGCCGCCCGGGCGATGGACTCGCGCAGCGCGCGGGCCGAGGCGTCCGCGTCCCGGGGGAGGAGGAGCGCCGCCTCCTCCCCGCCCGGCAGGTTCGAGCGGTCCACGCCCGCGTGGGCGCACACCGCGCCCGAGCGGTGCTCGACGATGAGCGCCCGCTCCGAGGCCACGACGACCTCGTTCGACTCGCGAAGCACCACCTCGACCAGCCGCGCGTCGCGCCCGTCGCGCTCGGCGATGCGGCGCGCCTCGGGAGAGGGCGTCACGCTGGCGAGGCGCACGAAGCGCCCCTCCGCCTTGCTCACGATCTTCTGGGCGAGGACGAGGATGTCTCCCTCCTGGACCTCGAGGCCCGCGCGGCCGAGGGCTTCGAGGAGAAGGGCGGCCAGGTCGTCCCCGGTCTTCACCTCGGGGATGCCGGGGAGGGGGAATATTTGAAGGGGCGTCACGTGCGAGGGCCCCAAGCGGCAAGCCGCTCGGGATCCCCAAGCAGCGGGCTGCTTGGGGTGCCCCGTTCGGGGGGTCCCGTGCGCGCGGCCCCGGCGAGGCCGGCGGGGAGGGGAGCCCCGGCCTCGGCCAGGGCGGCCAGATCGGCGGGGAGGTCCACGTCCAGGACGAAGCCCGGGCTGTCGAGGCGCAGGGCGCGCAGGCCGCGGGCCTCGGCGAGGGCGAGGTGGCGGGCGAAGCTCCCCGGCCCGAAGGCGAAGGGCATGGCGTCCGCCGGGCGCAGGAGGAGGGCGTTCGTGCCTCCGTCGGGCGAGGGGGCCAGCACGGCGCAGCCCTCCTCACGGTCCGCCGCGAGGAGGCGCTCGGCGTCCGCCGCCTGGAGGAAGGGGAGATCGGCCGGCACCACGAAGACAGTCCCCGCCCCCTGCGCGATCGCCCAGGCGCGGCCCCGCTCAAGGTCGGCGTTCAGGTCGAGGGCGGGGCAGCGAAGGCCCGCCGCCCCGCGCGCCCCGGCCAGGGCGAGCACCTCGGGAGAGTCGCTCAGCACCGCCACCCGCTCCACCCCCGCCGCGCCCTCGAGCGCGTCGAGAACCCGCCCCAGCATCCAGCGCCCCAGGCCGTCCCGCGCCTCCGCGCTCAGGACCGCGGCCAGGCGGCGCTTGGCCGTGCGGAAGTCTCTCGCCGGGATGAGGGCGGTGCAGGGCGCCATGAGATCCTCGGGTTCCTCGAAAGGGGGTCCAGGGGAGGACACTATCGCATCCGGCGCGGATCGGGAAGGCGGGCCCGGCCGGACCGCCGCCAGGACGAATGCGAAGCCCGGCGGGGCTTCCCGATGCGGGCGCAGGGCAGATCAGCCATACGCGGCTTTGCCCACGTGGAACAAGTTTTCATCCAGGTCCGGGGTACATGAATTCCCTCCCGGAAAGGGAGGGTTTTCCCCCATCCCTCTCTCGGGCAGGATTCCCTATGCTGGCCGCGGCAGAATGGGCCTCCGCCCCCGGACGCGGGGGGAGGATGGGCCCGCGTGCAATGAAGAGCGGGGAACCCTATGCCGCCATTTCCAACGCCTTTCGAGGACATTCGCGCGAAGCCGTCGCCGGACGCCGGGGCGAACGGCCCGGCAACGCGGCCGCCCGCCGGGAGGCCGGGTGCGGCGGCCCAGGAAGTCATCCCCTCGTCCGGCATCCCCGCGTACAGGGTCGAAACTGTCACGGACTACGACGAGCTGGTCCGCTTGGGGCCATGGTGGGACAGGATGGTCGAGGAAGCGGGGATAGACCATCCCTTCCTCAGCCACGACTGGATATGCACGTGGTGGGAGTGCTTCGGCGAGGGGAAGGAGATCCATATCCTGCTCGTGAAGGAAGGAGGGGAGCTGAAGGGCATCGCCCCCATGATGCTGAGCCGGGAGAGGATGTACGGCCTGCCCGTGCGGCGCCTTGGCTTCGCCTATCACGCGCATGGCTTGCGGTGCGATTTCATCGTGGCGCGGGAGGCCGAAGGCGTGCACCTGGCGATTTGGAACCACATCCTCGGAAACATGGACAAGTGGGATGTGCTGGAATTCGGCCAGCTTCCGGCGGAGTCGAGGACGTTCAAGGAGCTCGCGGAGGCGGCGGGCGGCGAGGGCGTCCTCGCGGAGACGTGGGAGTCCACCCGCTCGCCCTACATCCGCATCGGGGATTGGGAGAGCTACTTCAGGGGGCTGCCCAGGAAGCACCGCGCGAACCTGAGGAACAGGCGCAAGCGGCTCGCCAGGCTGGGGCCGCTGCGGTTCGAGGAGATTGTCTCCGGCGAGGACATCGGGAAGGCCCTGGAGGACGGCTTCCGTCTCGAGGCGGCCGCCTGGAAGGGAGAGGCCGGGACGGCCATGATCTGCCGGCCCGAGGTCCGCCGGCTGTATGCCAAGTTCGCCGAGCGGACGGCGCGGCGGGGATGGCTGTGCCTTCATTTCATGTCCGTGGGCCAGCGCCGGATCGCGTTCGGATACTCCCTCTATTACAAGAACAGGCTCTATTGGCTCAAGTCCGGATACGATCCGGCGTTCGCCGCATACTCCCCCTCCAACCTGCTCTTCTCGACGGTCCTGCGGAACGCCTTCGAGCGGGGCCTGGTCGAATGCGACCTGCTCGGTTTCGATGAGGACTGGAAGCTCAGGTGGACGAGGGAATTGAGGTCCCATCGATGGCTGTTCGTACTTCCGAAGACGCGGCACGGCAGGCTTCTCCATGCGGTCAAGTTCCAGCTGGTGTCGAGGCTGAAGAAATGGCGGAAACCGGTTTCGGCCATGCCGGACTTGGACGCGGAATGGACATGAGCCGGGAGCCCCCGGGTCTTCCTGGGATGTAAGCCTCTCGTCCGATGATCTCCCGGGCGCGCCCGCCCGCCTTGCCTCCCCATCCCATCCCGGCTACAAGGGCTCCGGATCGTTCGCCTCGCCCCTTCCGCAAGGAGCCCCCGCGTGAGCGCGGACAGCCTCGCCTTCTCCTCCATCGCCGGGCTCGTCCCCCGCATCGCCAATGGTGAGGTGCGCCCCACGGAGGTGCTGGAGGCCTGCATCGCGCGGATCGAGGCCCACGACCCCCTGATCAACGCCTTCATCACCCGCACCTTCGATCTCGCCCGCCGCCAGGCGCGCGAGCGCGAGGGGGAGCTGGCTCGGGGCTTCTGCCGGGGCCCGCTCCACGGCGTGCCCGTCGCCCTCAAGGATCTGCTCGACCTTGAGGGTTTCCCCACGACGGCGGGGAGCCGCATCCTGAAGGACCACGTCCCCCGCTCCACCGCCCCGGCGGTGCGGCGGCTCATCGAGGCGGGGGCGGTCATCCTCGGGAAGACGAACCTCCAGGAGTTCGCCCGCGGGGGCACCGGGGCGGACAGCTTCTTCGGCCCCTCGCGCAACCCCTGGGACACGAACCGTACCACCGGCGGGAGCAGCAGCGGCTCGGGGGCGGCGGTGGCGGCGGGGTTCGCCCTTGGGGCGCTCGGCTCGGACACGGGGGGCTCGGTACGGCTCCCCGCTGCCTTCTGCGGCCTGGCCGGCATCCGGGGGACCTACGGGCGTGTGAGCCGCTCGGGGGCGGTGCCGCTCGGCCGGAGCTTCGACGCCGTGGGCCCCCTGGCCCGGACCGTGGAGGACGCGGCCATCCTCCTCCAGGCCATCGCGGGCCCCGACCCGGCCGACCCCTCCACAGGCCGCGCGGAGCCTCCCGATTTCCGGGCGGAGATCGGGCGGGGCGTGGAGGGCCTCACGCTTGGAGTGCCCTCGAACTACTTCTGGCCCGGCTACGACAGGGAGGTGGAGGGGCTCGCCCGCGCGGCCGTCTCGGAGCTGGAGCGGCAGGGCGCGCGCCTCGTCGAAGTCGAGGTGCCCTGGGCGGTGCTGGGCCAAGTGGCCTACGCCGCCGTGGTGGGGCCCGAGAGCGCGGAGTACCACCTGCCCTTCCTGCGGGAGCGGCGGGAGGAGTACGTCTCCCCGGGCGCCGACTTCTTTGAGCAGAGCCTTTTCATCCCGGGCTGGCGCTACGTGCAGGCCCAGCGGGCCCGGACGCTGTTCATCCGCCAGGCGGCGGCCCTCTTCCGCCGGGTGGACGCCATCCTGACCCCCACCATCCCCATCCAGCCCCCCGCCATCGCGGACTGCCTGGACGGGATGAAGACCTGGGCCCCCATCAGCCACGCCACAGCGCCCTTCAGCACGGTGGGCGTCCCGGCCGTCCAGGTGCCCTGCGGCTTCACGCGCCTGGGCCTGCCCGCCGGGCTCCAGATCGCCGGGCGGTGGGGGGAGGAGGCGCTCCTCGTCCGGATCGCGGCGGCCTACGAGCGCGCGCATCCCTGGTGGAAGCGCAGGCCCCCGGTGGCGCCCGGCGCCCCGCCCCCCGCACCGTGGGATATCCCTTCACCCACATCCCAAAGTGGCGTAGGGGCGACCGGCCGGTCGCCCCTACAGACGGAGGAGCAAATTAAAGCGTTTGCAGAAGCGATGAACCACCGCGTCGCGCCGGAGCGACTCGACGCGCTCACGGCGGGGGTGAACCGGCTGAACGCCTCCCTCGCCGCCCTGGACGCGCTGGATTTGAAAGACTGCGAGCGCGCCGAGACGCTAGACGTGCTGACGCTGAAAGTGGAGAACGTGCCGGAGGCCTAGCCGCGCTAGGCGCGGAACCGCCGGATCGCGTAAGCGACCCCCAGGAAGATGAAACCCACCACGAGAAAGGTCGGCCCGATCGCGGTGAAGAGACGGGCGTCCTTCTCCTCGTAGAACCACGGCATGAAGAGGAGGACGGCGCCGAGCCCCGCGGCCAGATAGCCCGTGAACCACAGCCGGAACACGCGCATCCCTCCTTCGCGGGCGGCCCGACTTACCCGCTCCGGCCCTTGAGGTAGTGGTGGGCCAGGAAGCATCCCGCGCCGATGAAGAGGAAGAGGGCGCCCACCTGATTATCCATGGCGGGATCCTTCGCGCCGGCGGAGAGCGCCCGGACGAAGAGGCCCAGCCCCCCGCCGATGAAGGCGATGCCGATGTATTGCAGGAGCTTCATTCGCGGGCTCTCCCGAAGCGCCCCTAGGGCTTCAAGAGCACCTTGAGGCAGTCCCCCGTGCCGGTGATCTCGATCCCGGCCTGCACCTGGGCGAGCCCCATCCGGTGGGTGAACATCTCGTCCAGCGGCAGCGGCGAGCGCAGGAGCATGTCCAGGGCGGGCTCGAACTGCACCTGGGGGTAGGCCCAGGAGCCGAGGATGTCCACGTCCTTGTGGCAGACCCGGTGGGGGTGAATCTCGACTCCACCCGGGTCCCCGTAGTGCCCCACCTCGACGAGCCGCCCGCCGCGCCGCACGAGCTCCAGCCCCTCGGCGAAGGCGGCGGGGACGCCCGCGGCCTCGATCACCACGTCGGGCCCCACCCCGTCCGTCCAGCCCAGCACCTGCTCCTTGCGCTGCGCCTCGGAGAGCTTGCCGATGTTCACGATGCGCGTCGCCCCGAACTTCCGGGAGAACGCCAGGCGCTCCTCCGACATGTCGAGGGCGATGATCTCCCCCGCCCCCATCGTCCGGAGGGCCGCCACCGCGAGGAGGCCGATGGGGCCCACCCCCATCACCGCGCAGCGCGAGCCGACGCCAAAGCCCTCGCCCGCCCAGGGCAGGCCCGGCGCCATCGCCCGGGCGGCGGCGCGCATGGCCACGGCCAGGGGCTCGGCCAGGGCCGCGCGCTCCAAGGAAAGCCCCTGGGGGAGCTTGAGCACGAAGGAGCTCCCGGGGACGTAGACGTACTCCGAGAAGGCCCCGTAGAGGTGGGGCGGCTCGGCCGAGGAGCGGAAGCCGAAGACGGTTCGGTTGGGGCAGAGCTGGGGCCGGTGGGGCACGTGGACGCAGTACCAGCACTTGCCGCAGGCCTGGCTGCCGGGGACGACGGTCACGGCGTCCCCCTCCCTGAGGGGCCCGCCCACGATCTTCATCGCGGCGTTCGCCCGGGGGCCGATGGCCTCGACCACCCCGCTGAACTCGTGGCCCGGGATGACGGGCCAGGCGAGGGTCATCCGGCCGTGGAACATGTGCTTGTCCGAGCCGCACACCCCGACGGCGGCCACCTTGAGGAGCAGCGCGTCCTCGGCGACCTCGGGCTTGGGGTACTCCCGGAGGGCGATCTCGCCGGGCTGGAGCATGGTGGCGGCCTGGACGGTGGGCATCTTGCCTTCTCCTCTCCCGGCGCGGCCGGGCACGAATGCGCATGAATGGATTTCGGCCTTGCGGCTCCTCGGCTTCCGGCCTACTCTAGCGCAACCCGCGGGCAGGGGCACGGCCCCCAGGAGAGCTTGCGCATGGCCCTCGAGAAGACCCTCGCCATCTTCGGCTACCCGCTCGGCCACACCATGTCGCCCACCATGCACAACACGGCGGCGGCGGTCCTGGGGGTGCCCTACCATTTCCTGGCCTACGAGGTGGCGCCGGAGAGGTTCGAGGCGGCGGTGCGGGGCGCCCAGGCCATGGGCTTCGCGGGGCTCTGCATCACCATCCCGCACAAGGTGACGATCGGCCGGATGGTGGACGAGCTCTCGGAGGACGCCCGCCTCATGGGGGCGGTGAACGTTGTCACCTTCGAGCCCGGGGGCCGCATGAAGGGCCACAACACGGACGGGATCGGCTGGCTGCGCTCCCTGGAGGAGGAGATGGGGACGACGCCCAAGGGGATGCGCTGCCTCCTCCTGGGCGCCGGGGGCGCGGCGCGCGCCATCGCCGTCAAGCTCGCCCAGTCGGGCGCCGCCCACCTGGAGATCCGCAACCGCACGGCCGAGAAGGCCGCCGCCCTCGCGGAGTCGGTGCGGAAGGCCTTCCCCGGCCTCCCGGTCGCGGGCGGGGGACTCGGCGGCCTGGAGGACGCTGCCCGGGACGCCCAGCTCATCGTGAACACCACGAGCCAGGGCATGACGGGGGACGCGGCCCGCATGGCGGCCCTGCCGGTGCCCGAGGCGGCCATCCCGCCTGGCGCGATCTGCTCGGACGCCGTCTACAACCCGGCCGAGACGGCCTTCCTGAAGGCGGCCCGGCGCCGCGGGGCGCGGGGGCTCTCGGGGGTGGGCTGGCTCGTCCACCAGGGCGCCGCCGCCTGGGAGATGTGGACGGGGACGAAGATGCCCGTCCCCCGGGTGCGCGAGGCGGTCCTCAAGGCGCTCGGGGCGGGGTGACCATCGAGGCGATATCTTTTGTAGGGGCGAGGCATACTTCGCCCCTACGGACGCAAAGAGCACGGCATCATCCGTCATCCATGGGAGCCTCTCGCATGACCCTGCCGCTCGAAGGCCTGCGGGTCGTGGACCTCTCCCGCGTCCTGGCCGGGCCCTTCTGCACCATGATGCTCGGGGACATGGGGGCCGAGATCCTCAAGGTCGAGAACCCGGACGGGGGGGACGACACCCGGCTCTGGCCCCCCTTCTACGAGGGGGGCGAGAGCAGCTACTTCCAGGCCGTGAACCGCAACAAGCGGAGCCTCACCCTCAACATGAAGGCGGAGGAGGGGAAGGCCATCCTCCGCGACCTCGTGAAGGGGGCGGACATCCTGGTGCAGAACTTCCGCCCGGGGGCGGTGGAGCGGCTGGGCTTCGGGTGGGAGGACTGCCAAAAGCTCAACCCCAGGCTCGTCTACTGCTCCATCTCGGGCTACGGCCAGACGGGGCCCTACCGCGAGCGGCCCGCCTACGACATCCTCCTCCAGGCCGAGGGGGGCTTCATGAGCGTCACCGGCACGGCGGACGGCCCCCCCTGCAAGGGCGGCATCGCCATCGCGGACCTCACGACCGCGCTGTTCGCCATCCAGGGCATCCTCCTCGCCGTCCTCGCGCGCGGGAAGACGGGCCGGGGCCAGCACGTGGACGTCGCCATCCAGGACGGCCAGGCCGCCCTCTTGAGCCACATGGCGGGCAACTTCTTCGCCACGGGTAAGCCCCCCACCCGCAACGGCAACCGCCACCCGAGCATCTCGCCCTACCGGGAGTTCCGCTGCGCGGACGGGGAGATCATCGTCGCCGCCGCGAACGACAGCCTGTGGGACCGCTTCGCCCGCGCCATCGGGCGCGGGGACCTGGCCGACAGCCCGCGCTGGAAGAAGAACCCGGACCGCGTGGCCGGGCGGGAGGAGATCGAGCGCGAGATCGAGGGGACCCTCATCAAGGACAAGCGCGCCCACTGGATCGAGCGCATCCAGAAGGGGGGCGTCCCCTGCGGCCCGGTCAAGACCATCGCCGAGGTGACCCAGGACCCGCAGGTGCGCCACCGCGAGATGGTGGTCGAGGTGGAGCACGCCCGCACCGGCACGCTGCGGATGATGGGCATCCCCATCAAGCTCTCGGACACCCCGGGCCGGGTCCAGCTCCCCCCGCCGCTGCTGGGGGAGCACACCGAGGAGATCCTCTGCGGCCTCCTCGGGCGACCCAAGGCCTCGCTGGCGGGGCTCAGGGAGAAGGGGGTGATATAGCGGCGCAGTCCGTTCGCGCCGTCCTCTCGGGTGGACGAGGCCACTCTCCCTCTCCCTCCGGGAGAGGGGCGCCGGGCCAGGCGGGGCACACGGGTGACGGGTGATTCCCGATCGCAATCGGCCGGCGCGTGAAACACCGCGGGAGGCCGCCGCCCCGCCCCTTGCCATCCCCCCGGCGGGCCGATAGGATCGGGCCGCCGTTCCTCTCGCTCACGAGCGCACGGGAGCCTGCCCTGAGAGCCGTCACCTACTCCTTCAACTTCACCCTGCCGGTCACCACCTGGTGCCTGAACCGCTGCGGCTACTGCAGCTTCAGGAGCGACGCGCCGGCCCTGCTCGCGCCCGGGGAGTGCGCCCGGCGCGCCCGCGCGGCCTCCGCCCAGGGGGTGATCGAGGCGCTGGTGATGACGGGGGAGGGCATCGACCGCCACGCGGGCCTGCGGAGGCAATTGAAGGAGTGGGGCTTCGGCTCCTACGCGGCCTACTGCGCCGAGGTCTGCCGCATGTGCCTGGCGGAGGGGATGCTCCCCCACACCAACAT
The DNA here is from genome assembly GCA_016192135.1 of Candidatus Tectomicrobia bacterium. NCBI lineage: Bacteria > Pseudomonadati > Candidatus Tectimicrobiota > Candidatus Tectimicrobiota bacterium. The sequence continues at coordinate 10,275 of JACPUR010000034.1, forward strand.
CGGCACCCTCGAGGCGTGGGAGCTCGAGCTCCTCAAGCCCTATAACGTGAGCCTGGGGATGATGGCCGAGACGGTGAGCCCGGAAGCCACGAGAGGGGTGGCCCACCGCCACGCCCCCACCAAGGCGCCGGAGCTCCGCCTGGCGACCGTGGAGGCGGCGGGGAGGCTCGGGATCGCCTTCACCACGGGCATCCTCATCGGCATCGGGGAAAAACCCGAAGAGAGGATCGAGACCCTGGAGGCCATCGCGGCGCTCCATAAGAGGTACGGCCACATCCAGGAGGTCATCCTCCAGCCCCTGAACCCCCAGCCGGGGACGGCGATGGCGCGGTGGATGAAGCCCCCGGACGAGGAGGTGGCCGCCCTTATCCCCCACGTGCAGCGGCTCATGCCGGGGGTGCACATCCAGGTCCCCCCCAACCTGGTGGACGACCTGCCCGCCCTCCTGCGCGCCGGGGCGGACGACCTGGGCGGCATCGCCCCCGAGGCGGACCACATCAACCCCAACCGGCCCTGGCCCGAGCTCGAGGCCCTGGACCGGCGCCTGCGCCCGGAGGGGATGCGCTTGAAGCTCCGGATGCCCGTCTACGACGAGTTCATCGCGGCGGGCTGGTGCCCCGCGCCCACGCTCCCGGCCCTGGAGAAGATGCTGGAGCGGCGGGACCAGGCCGACGGACTCTTGGCGCCCGCCGCGGCGGGAGGGTCTTCATGACGCGATCCTTCACCCTCGACATCCTGGACGCCTGGGAGGCGGGCGAGGAGCTCTCCACGGAGCACGCCACGGCACTCCTGGAGGATTCCTCCCCCGAGACGGCCGAGCGGCTCCACGGGCTCGCCGACGCCGAGCGGCGGCGAGCCGCCGGGGACGAGGTCAGCTACATCATCAATGCGAACGTCAACTTCACCAACGTCTGCTACACCGACTGCAAGTACTGCGGCTTCTACCGCCGGCCCAAGGACGAGGACGCCTACACCCACGGCGACGGCGCCCTGCGCGTGCGCTTCGAGCGCGCCCGGGAATTCGGGGTGCGCGAGATCTGCATGCAGGGGGGCCTCAACCCCAAGATCTCGCTCGACCGCTACGAGGAGGTGCTGCGCCTCGCGCGGGAGGTCATCCCCGGCGTCCACATGCACGCCTACTCGCCGGCCGAGATCGACCACATCCAGCGCAAGACGCGCCTCCCGCTCGAGGTCATCCTCGTCCGGCTCAAGGAGGCGGGGCTGGGCTCCATCCCCGGGACCGCCGCCGAGGTGCTGGTCGAGCGGGTGAAGAAGCTCATCAGCCCGGGGCGCATCCCGGTGGCGCGCTGGCTCGAGATCATCCGCGCCGCCCACGCCGTGGGCATCCCCACGACCTCCACGGTCATGTACGGCCACATCGAGAAGCCCTCGGAACTGGCCGAGCACATGGGCATCCTGCGCGACCTCCAGAAGGAGTCCGCGCGCACCGCCCGGGCGCGCTTCACCGAGTTCGTGCCGCTGCCCTTCGTCCCCTACGACAACAAGATGGGGGAGGAGTTCAACATCAAGGAGATGGCCCCGTTGGGCTACATCTTGAGGCTCCATGCCGTGGCGCGGCTCTTCTTCCGGGGGTGGATACCGAACCTTCAGGTGGCCTGGCCCAAGATCGGCATCGGGGCGGCCAAGCGGGCGCTCTCCCTGGGCGTCAACGACCTGGGCGGCACCCTGATCGAGGAGAACATCTCGCGCACCTCGGGCTCCGAGTACGGCCAGAGCCTCACGCCCGCCCAGTTCAACGCGGCCATCCGGGAGGCGGGGCGGGCGCCCGTCCAGCGCACCACGACCTACGACATCATCCGGGAGGGCGACCCGCGCTGGCGCCATCCCCGGCCGGACGACGAGGCGCTCCTCGGCGGGGGGGCCCAGGGCGGACAGAAGAAGGAGGGCCTCCTCCCCCTCCTGAACGCCGGCGGGTGCCGGTGACCGAAAGCCGCATTCCCATGTAGGGGCGTTCAATTGAACGCCCGTGCGAAACCATCGCCCCGATTTCCGTAGAGGCAGTCACCGTTCGCCCTGCGAAGGCCCCCCATGACCCTCCACCACCCCAGCCTCAAGGACATGATGAACGACGTGGTGGCGGCGGGGACCTGCTGCGAGTGCGGGAGTTGCGTCCTCGTCTGCCCCCACAACGTCATCGAGTACATCGGGGGCAAGCCCAAGCAGACGGCCAAGGCGAGCGCGCCCTTCGACTACTGCGGGGTGAGCGAGGGCATCGGCTGCGACGTCTGCGCCCAGGCCTGCCCCAGGCTCTGGCCGCGCGAGATCCACCTGCGGGACGCCGTCTTCCGGGACCGCCGGCCCTGGGAGGACATCTTCGGGGCCTACCGCCACATCTTCGCGGCGCGCACGAAGGACGCGGGCATCATGGAGCGCGCCCAGGACGGCGGCATCGTCACCGCGCTCCTCTCGTGGGCGCTGGAGGCGGGCGAGATCGACGGCGCCGTGGTCGCGGCGGTGGGGGAGGATGACCCCCCCTGCGCCCCCAGCCCCAAGGTGGTCACGACGCAGGAGGGGATCCGCGCCAGCGCGGGGAGCTGGTATACCTACTGCCCGAACAACCTGGCGCTCAAGGAGGCGGCGGAGCGCGATTTGAAGAAGGTGGCCTTCGTGGGGGTGCCCTGCCAGATCACCCCCATCCGGAAGATGGAGCTCATCGACCCCTCCTTCCTCCTCTCGCCCAAGAAGCGCCCCCAGCACATCGAGAAGCAGCGGGGCTTCCTGCGGGGGTTCGCCGGGCGGGTAGCCCTCCAGATCGGGCTCTTCTGCACCGAGGTCTTCACCTTCGGCCTGATGACCGAGAAGATCGAGAAGGGCCTGGGCATCCCGCTCGCGGACGTGGCCAAGTTCAACGTGAAGGGGGAAGTCCTCGTCCACAAGAAGGACGGCGAGCTTGTCACCTTCCCGCTGGAGGAGGCCATGCGGGATTACCAGCGCCCCGAGTGCCGCCACTGCGCCGACTTCTCCGCCGAGCTGGCCGACATCGCCTGCGGGGGCGTCGGCACCCGGGGCTGGACCATCGTGATGATCCGCACCGAGCGCGGGGAGCGCGCCTGGCGGGCCTTCGAAGCGGCGGGCCGGGCCGAGACCATGCCCATCCGCGAGAACCGCCGCGCCTGGAACATCCTCCAGATCCTCGCGCGGCGGCAGCGCGGCCGGGTGCCCGCCGTGGGCGGGAAGAGCGGCACCGGGCCGGGCCTTCCCCAGTACAGCCCCAAGGAGGGCGCGGATCACGCCCTGGCCCGCATGGCGGGGAGCGGGAAGAGCGCCGCCGAGATCGAGGCCGGCCTCGCCGCGGCCTACGGCGGGGAGGATCGGCCCGTCCGCGTCACCGGCTACATGGCGGGCCAGCCCATCCCGGGCGACCCGGGGGAGCCTCCCCCGGGCGAGAAGCGCAAGCTTCCCCCCCCGCCCTCGCCCGAGCAGGGCGGGGCGCCCCCCGGCTGGCGCCCTCCGGAAATCCCCCCGGGGCAGGAGGGCGCCGGGTGAGCGGCGAGAACCTCCAGACCGCCTTCGGCGGGGTGACGCTGGCGGACGCCCTCTTCTACCGGCGCTCGGTCCGGAAGTTCGCGGCCGAGCCCCTCCACCCCGACCGCCTGCGCGCCGCCCTCGAGGCGGCCTCCCTGGCCCCGAGCCCGCACGGGAGCGCCCCCTGGCGCTTCTGCATCGTGGCCACCCCGGAGGCGCGGCTCAGGCTCGCGACGGAGATGGGAAGGGATTTCCTGCGCGACATGGAGCGGGAGGGCGTGCCCGAGGAGGAGCGCAGGCGCCGCCACGCGGGGAGCCTCCGCCTCATCACCGGGGCGCCCGCCCTCATCCTCGCCGCGCTCTCCTACAAGGACCTGGACCGCTACGAGGACCCCGCGAAGCAGGCGAACGAGCGCATGATGGCCGAGCACAGCCTGGGCGCGGCGCTCCAGAACCTGATGCTCGCCCTGGCCGCCCAGGGCATCGGCTCGGTGTGGCGCTGCGCGCCCCTCTTCTGCCCCGAGACGGCGCGGAAGGCGCTCTCGCTCCCCGAGGACTGGGTGCCCCGCGCCTACGTGGCGGCGGGCCGGGCGGCCGTCCCGCCTCCCGCCAGGCCGGATGCGCGCCCCGGCGTCCTCGTCCGGTGAGCTTCGTCCCGTGAGCTTCCGCGGTCCGGTGGCCGCCCTGGCCGGAGGGGTGGGGGGCGCCAAGCTCGCCGTGGGCCTGGCCCTCGCCCTGCCGGAGGGGGCGCTCTCCGTCATCGTGAACACGGCGGACGACCTGACCCTCCACGGCCTCCACATCAGCCCCGATCTCGACACGGTGATGTACAACTTGGCGGGCCTCGCCGATCCCCAGGCCGGCTGGGGCATCGCCGGGGACACGGCGGGGGCGCTCGGGCTCCTGGGCCGCTACGGCGGGCCCACTTGGTTCCGCCTGGGGGACAAGGACCTCGCCACCCACATCCGCCGCACCCAGCGCCTGGCCGAGGGCGCCCGGCTCACCGAGGCGACGGCCGAGCTCTGCAGGGCGCTGGGGGTGCGGGCGCGCGTCCTCCCCATGACGGACAGCCCGGTGGCGACCCGGGTCCAGACGCCCGAGGGGGAGCTCGAGTTCCAGGACTACTTCGTGGCGCGCGGCACCCGGCCCTGGGTGCTCGGAGTGCGCTTCCAGGGGGCGGAGGAGGCGCGGCCCTCGCCCGAGGCGGCGCGCGCGCTGGAAGAGGCGCGGGCCATCGTCTTCTGCCCGTCGAACCCCATCGTGAGCGTCGGGCCCATCCTGGCCGTGGCGGGCATCCGCGAGCGCATCCTTGCGGCCCGCGTCCCCCGGATCGCGGTGAGCCCGATCGTCGGCGGCGTGGCCCTCAAGGGGCCGGCGGCCGAGATGCTCCGAAGCCTGGGGCACGAGGTCTCGGCCGCGGGGGTGGCCGCCATCCTGCGGGAGCACCTCGACGGGTTCGTGCTGGACGAGCGGGACGCGGCCCTCCTCCCCCAGGTGGAGGGCCTGGGCCTCAAGGCCAAGGCGCTGCCCACGGTGATGACGGATGGGGCGTCCAAGCAGAGGCTCGCCGAGGGGGTGCTCGCCTTCGCGGCGGAGCTGGCCCGCTGAGGAATGGCCCTCGGAAAGCAAGGCGCGCTAACGTAAATCCAACCTGAACCCAACCTGAATCCTGCGTAACTCAAAAGTTTTTCCCACCGGTTCTCCCGGATCTAGCCGATATGCCCCTCTCCACGAAGCCTCTATACATGGGACGCGGACCGGCCCGCCTCCCGGCGGGGCCCCCGGAGCGCCGTCGCGTGAAAGGAAGCGATGTGGACAAGATGATGCCCCTCGATCTTCTTCTTTTCATCTTGATGGCCCTGGGGCCCGCGCCTCCCGCCGCCCAAGCTGCCGATCCGAAGGCCCGCCGGGGGGAATATCTCGTCCATCACGTGGCGATGTGCGTGCAGTGCCACTCCCCGAGGGATGAGCGGGGGAGGCTCATCCCGGAGCAGCTCCTCCAGGGCGGGCGGATTCCCGTGGAAGGGCCCGCGCACCCGAAGACCGAATGGGCGCTCAAGCCCCCCCGCCTGGCGGGGCTCCCGGGCGGCTACAGCGAGGCGGACTTCATCCGGCTGCTCATGACGGGGAAGAAGCCGCGTGGCGGCTCCCCCCGCCCCCCCATGCCTCCCTTCCGGATGCAACGGGAGGACGCCGAGGCCGTCGCGGCCTATCTCAGGACGGTGAAGCCTCAGGGCGGCCGCTGAGCCGTGCTCCGGGGCCTGGACCTATTGAACATCCGGCCTGAAGGCCCAGCCAGCGATGGCCCAACTTTGATCTCCGCCGCCTTTAGATCGAATCGCGAGCCGGAGCGAAAGCGCAGCTTCAGCAGGCTCCGGTGGACCGAGGCGCCACCCGGTCTCAGTCCAGCACGATCAGCTTCCCGTACATCGCGGGTTGAGCCCCCTGGCACCTGATGCGGAATTCCCCCGCCCGGTCCGCCCTGAACCGGAGCGTCTCCATGCTTCCACGCCCCAGCTTCATCGCTTGATCCTGGTAATGCTCCACCGAGATGCCCTGGACCGCCCCGTCGGCGCCCATGAAATTGAGCGTCACGTTCTCCCCCTTGTTGACGATGATCTGGGACGGCAGGACGCAACTCGATACCTGCCAGGTCTCCTTGGGGTCCGGATCTTTGCTTGGCGGGGTCTTGGCCGAGAGAGAGGGGTCCTCCTCCTCCGGGAGGAAGGCTTCCTCCTCCGCCGGGGCAGCGCCATTCGGCGGCGCCGCCAGCACGTCGAACGCCCGATAGCTCCACCCGCCCGCGACGAGCCCCGGCCGGCCGAGGGCTCCCCCCCCGCCGTCCCCTCCGCCGCCTTCGGGCATGCCGGGGACGGGCGCTCCCATGGCGGTCAGATCTCCTGGCGGATTGGAGGCCCCGGCCAGGGTCTCACCGCCTCCTTGGAAGACGGGGCCGCCGCCCGGGGAGGATGCACCTCCGTCCGGGGCGGGCGGGCCCGCCGCCTGGAGGGCACCTGCCACGGCGCCGCCCGCCTCGCCCGGGAGTCCCTCGCCCGCCGAAGCCTGGAGTTCTCCTTCGCCGGCCTCACCGGCGCCGCCTGGAGAAGCCTGCGGCCCAAATCCCGCGAGCCCCGCCACGGTTTCGAAGACCTGCCGCACGCCCGCCAGGTGCCATCCGTGGGAGCTGCCGCCAGCCGCAGCGCTGCAGGCCAGTGCAGGGGCAAAGAGCCCCGCGAGAGCGATGATCGCGATCTGCATCGCGACAAACGAGAACAGGGCTTTCATGATGTCCTCCTTCCTTCCATCCATGCAGAAGGGGGGCGCCTTGGCGCTTTTTTGCGCCCGCCCCGGGCACCGCCGAATCTCAGGGTCAGCATGAAAGCCCGGGCAGGTGCTGGCCATGCGGGAAACCCCTCGAACCGTCAGGGCAAATCATGTAAATTCAACATCAATGAAACATAATATTCAAATAAATCAAAAATGAACCAAAAATGAATTTAAAATTATTTACGGGTGTAACGAAGCCACACTTTCATCACGGAATCTCTCCGCGGATGCCAGGGAGCGAAGTCCTCGGTCACCCGGGGCTCCCCTTCCGGCTCTCCGCGAGGACGCCCAAGCCGTCGCGGCCTACTCAGGACGCTGAAGCCAGAGGGCGGCCGCTGAGCGGCCTCCCGGCCGATTTGCGAACACGGCATTCCGATTCCATTTGTCGTAATGGTGAATTCCGTATATCGCCGGGCGCGCCTCTCACTTCACGACAATGGGCAATACCACCATGGTCTGACCGGCCCACTGCAGGCGGCGCTCGATGGTGAACGCGGTCTGGTTGTGCAGGAAGGCGTGGTACCAGCGCTCGCGCTCGAATATGAGTTTTCCCGAAAAGAACGTGACGTGCGGAAACTCCCGGGCCACGTTCATGCAGAGCCTCTCCGCCGCCTCGACCACATCGATGCCCAGGCCGACCCGGTAGCCCGAGGAGAAGCCGAGGCGGCTCGCCAAGGCGGCGTACTTCTTCACGGTCCCCTCCGCCTGCTCTCGAAGCGACGCCAAGGCGTTTTCTCCTCCCTTGAAGGCGCCGGAATCGACGACGCCGACCGTGAGGAACACCATATTGGCAAAGTGCCCGGGGAACTGCTCGGAAATGTTCTTGACGGTCTTGACCCCCAGCTTCCCATAATCGGAAACCAAGACGGCGGCGGTCGGCTTGTTGGGGTCGATCTCCTCCGCCGGAGACGGCGCGGCGGGAAGCCCAACCGCCTTCCCTTCCGGCAGTTTCGCGATCTTTATCGAGACGGCGCGGTAGTGGCCGCGGATGAGAAAGCACAGGAGGATCACGCAACCCGTGACCACGAGCGTGACCCATCCGCCCTCCAGGAATTTCTCGAAGACGGTCACCGCAAGTATCGTCAGGCACATGGCCAGTCCGATGACGTGGATCGAAATCTTCCGTTTCCAGTCCGGGTGCCGCTCGCGGTGACTGACCCAGAAGCGGCACATCGACGTCTCGGTCATCGAGAAGGTGAGAAAGACGTTGATGCTGTACATGACGACGAGGTGACGGACTTCCCCCATCGTATAGAAGAGCGCGACCAGGGACATCAGCCCCATGAGGAGGATTCCGTTCTGAATGGTCAGGCGGTCCGAGAGGGACGCGAACCGCCGCGGCAGCCACGAGTCCACGGCCATGTTCGCCATTACCCGCGGGCCGTCGACGAACCCGGCCTGCGCCGCGACGACGAGGATCGCGCCTTCCGAGGCCATCGTCAGGATCACGAATAGGTTTCCGAGCGGCACGGTCTGCACGAACTTTTCCGCGAAGACCGCGTTCATCGTCTTGCCTTCGACGGCGGTCACGTTCCATAGGAGATAGCAAAAGAGAAGGCCCGACGCGGTGAAGGCCAGGGATACCGCCATGTAAAGCATGGTCCGCTTGCCGGTCTGCACCCGGGGCTCCCGCATGATCTGGATGCCGTTCGAGACGGCCTCGATCCCCGTGTAGGTTCCCCCTCCGAGCGAGTAGGCGTGGATGAACAGAAGAAACATCCCTCCCATCCCGAGGGTGGCGAGCCCGCCGGAAAAGCCCGCCTTGGCCGTCTGAAGCGTCTTGGGGAACTCCGACGAGTGCATGATGATCCCGCCCATGATGAGAATCACGTGCGTCGCGATGAAAAGAAGGAAGACCGGCGACAGCGTGAGCACCGACTCCCGCACCCCCCGGAGGTTGAGCACGATGAGAAAGGCGGTCATGAGAACCTCGGCGGGCAGCTTCCAGGCATGCCACGCCATCGGCAGGAAGCTGAACATGGCGTCCCCCGCCGCCGCGATCGAAATCGTAATGGTGAGGATGTAGTCCACCAGCAGGGCGCTGCCCGACACCACGCCGGCCTGTTCCCCGAGAAGCTGCGTGGCCACCACGTATCCGCCTCCGCCGTGGGGGAAGTGCTCGATCACCCGGCTGTAGGCGATCGCGATGACGGAGATGGTCGACGCCATCACGAGGGCCAGCCCGATCGCCAGGTAGGTATGCTCCCCCAGTGTCCGGAACGCCTCTTCCGGCCCATAGGCGGAGGAGGACAAGCCGTCGGCGCCCAATCCGACCCAGGCCAGAAAGGGGATCAGCGACAACTTGTGGAACAACGATTCGTCGGCCAGGCTGCGCGGGGCGCCGATCAGCGCCCGCCGCAGGCGCTTCCAGGGGGAGGGTTTCTCCTCCGAGGGCGCAAGGCCTTCCCCCGGGGATGGAGGCGGGGGAGAGTCCTGCGAAGCCGATGGGTCCTTCGGGACGGAGGTATCCCCGGGGTCGCCGGGACTGTCGGCGGGCATGGGCACTTCTCCCCCCTCGCCGTGCCCGGACGGATCGAGGGCGCACGGCGAGGATGCACGGCAGACATCGCGGGAGGAAGTTTCGGAAGCATCTCCCAGAGAACGCTTGCGAGGTTAGCTGACGGGTTAGGACGTCCGAGTCGCCCCTGCCGGCAGGTTCGCCGGCATTCACCCCTGAAGCTTGGGTCCCCCGCCCCTTCCGGCCGGAAGGGTTCAGCGGCTGAGGGGAATTTTACTCTCGGATGGGGGAAGGGCAAGAGCCATTTGCGCGCGCCGCCGAAGCGCTCAGGCGGATTTGGTGAAAAATTCTGGCCACAAGGCCGGCTCCACGCCGATTAACCGTGCTTGCAAAAAAGTTTAGACTTGCCTAAAAATATAATTAACGGCATTTGCCTGGATCTATGGAGGGTCTGTCTATGCGGTGGTTCGTGGCGGTTGCGTTCGTTGTCATGCTGGCGGGGCTGGCGGGGCTCCCCGAGGCGCGGGGGGCGGAGCGCGTGTTCTATGTGCTGGGGGCGGAGCCCAAGGGGACGGCGGCGGCGGCGAAGGAGCCTTTCCCCCAGGCCAAGCTCCCTGCGGGGCCCGGGATGGTGCTCAAGGCGCCCGACGCCAAGGGGGACTGGCAGGTCTCGGCCTACGTGTTCCTGCCGGCCCAGATCGTGGTCCGGAAAGGAGACGATGTGACGCTCCACTTCGTGGGGATCCACGGCTCGCTGCACACCCTCGCGGTGGAGCACTACCAGACCCAGGGGGTGAAGCTGCGGCGGGGCCACGTGGAGACGATGCGCTTCAAGGCGGACCGGGCGGGGGTCTTCCGCATCATTTGCGCGGAGCATCAGCCCACGATGAACGGAGAGCTGATCGTGCAGGACTGAGCGGCGCGGGGGAAAGGGGAATAGGGCTTCTTTTTTCCTCTATTTCCGGGCGAAAAGGGGCCGGGCGAGCTTCTTTCCATGGGGCATTTTCCGCACAGTTGCGCACTTGAGCGGGACAAGTTGCCCCATGTTTAAGGATTGGACGAGGCACCTCCTTTTCGGCTAATTAACCTTAAGAGACCTGAAAATCTTTCACTTGAACGCTTAAGGGAAGGTTCCGGCTAGGATGGCCCGTCGCTTGCAAATCATGCCGGACGTGGAGGCGAGAGCCTCCCGGACAACCAAATAGAGAGCCCGGAAATGGCGGGCGATGCGAAGAGCGGGCTGCCGGAGACGGTGCCCACGGGAGGGCCGACCCAACTCACTGCATCGCCCGCCATGCATTTTTTCGTTAGATTGAAGGGGCCGCCCTTTCCGCCTGAGGAGGGGGAGCGATGGCCGCTTCCCGGATCGTGCTGGCCGTGGCGCTCCAGCGCTACGTGGACTTCCCGCCCGTCGCCCTGCGGGCGCGCGAGGTCGCGGCGGCACTCGCACGGGCGGGCCGGGCCGTCATCGATGTGGTGACGGTGGAGGCGCCGGCCTCCCTGCTGCCGGACGTGGAAAGCACCGAGGAGAAGCTCAACCGCTTCGTCCGGGCCCTGCGCGGCATGGGACTCGAGGTGGAGGGCCATCTCCTGGCCGGAAAGCCCTCCGAGCGCATCCCGTCCTTCGTCGTCCACAGCGGCGCGGAATTCCTGGTCATCGGCTCGCACAGCAAGCGCAGCCCGCTGGACGTGGGCCTCGGCTCGACGGCCAACGCCCTCGTGGGCGAATGCCCATGCCCGATCGTCATGGTCTGGCCCACCCGCGAGGAGAGCGCCCGCGCGCGGGAACTGATGATTCCCGGATATCCCTTCGTCTTCCCTTACGGATGAGGTTCTCGCATCCGGCGCCGAAGGGGCGTTCCCTGGAGTGCGCTCTTGCGGGCTCGGGTGCGGGAAAATGGACCGGCGCGCGGGTCCGCCGGGGAGGGTGGAGCGGCTAGACGAGGGCGTCCAGGGAGGCGCCCTTGCCCGTCACCTGAGCGGCCTGCTGGGCCGCCGAGGTGGCGGCGAGCAGGATCCCCAGCGCCACGTTGATGCCTTTATTGGCGCTGATGCCCCCCGCCGATGCGTCGGCGGCGGCAGCGGCCGCTGCGGCGGAGACGGTGGCCTGGGCGGTGTTCACGGCTTCCATGGTGCTGTCCCCTTCGACCCCACTGGGGGTCATCCATGTCTCCTAACGGAATGCCGCGGGGATTACTTTAGCGATTTTTTCCTGAAGAAATGGCTCCAACCGGCCTTGCTCCGGATTTCCAGCCGGAAAATCAGGCGATTTTGGGGATTCTTTGGGCAGATTTGGCCCAGGCCCCATCCGGCAGGGAGGCCCCGGGGGCGCCTTTGCCTGGGGGATGAGGCTCTTCCCGGGGCCAGCCAGGGAGGCAGGGCCGGAAGCTTTCGGCGCGGGGAGGGGCTTACTGGGTCTGCAGCTTGCCCCCGGGGCCGCCCGCGGGGGCCTTTCCGTCCTGAATCTCGTTCTCGCGGATTTGGAGGTAGATGCTGCGGATGAGGGTGTAGTAGTCCAGTGCCTCGGCCTTGAGCTGATCGAGAAGCTCAAGGTTGCGCTCGCGCAGGTCCACCGCCCCCACCCCGTAAAAGACGTAGGGCAGGTAGTCGAGGTCGTTGTGCGCGTAGACGTAGTTGAACGGGTTCATGAAGACGTCGGCCACGCGCCCGGCGGCGTCCCGCGTGGTGGAGGGCCCCAGGATGGGCAGCACGAGATAGATTCCCGGCTTGGCGCCCCACACCGCGAGGGTCTGGCCGAAGTCCTCGGAGTGGTAGGGGGCGCCCATCCCGTCCGCGACATCGAAGAGCCCGACGACGCCGAACGTGGTATTCACCATGAACCGGCCCAGGGTGATCTGGGCCCGCTCCCCCTTCCCCTGCAGGACATCGTTGAAGAAGGTGACCGGGGCGCCCAGGTTGCGCAAGAAGTTGCGGACCGAGTCGCGCACCGGCTGGGGCAGGACCGCGCGGTAGCCCAGGGCGAGCGGCCGAAGGATGTAGATGTCCAGGTAATCGTTGAACTCGAAGACGGCGCGGTTCAGCTCTTCGAGCGGGTCGGGGACCTCGTCCTCCATGCCCGGAGGAGCGTCGGCCGACTGCTGCGCGGCGCAGCCGGCCAGCCCGGCGGAGGAGACGGCGAGCCAGGCGGCCAGGCAGACGCGGGCCAGGCACGACGCCTTGCGGCTCAACTCCATCGGGAGGCCTCCCAGGGACACCGCGCAAAAAAGCGGGGGCCGCCGACCCCCGCCGGACATCGTGGAGGCGCCACCCGGATTTGAACCGGGGATCGAGGATTTGCAGTCCTCTGCCTTACCGCTTGGCTATGGCGCCCCGAAACCTAAGGCGCACCTGCACATAAGGATTTCTAACTCAAAGCCCGATCGGGTGTCTACTCAGGGGGTTACCCCACCCTCGTGTGCTTCCGGGATGGGTTTCGATTACACTCCCCCTCGGCCCTTCCGGGCCGACTCCGTTTCACCGGCTGGAGGCATGTGCGTATGAATCCGCGTCCGGAGGGGCCCGCGGCCCAGGATGCCTCTCCTTTCCTGCGGGCCTGCCGGCGCGAGCCGGGCGCCCCCACCCCCATCTGGCTCATGCGCCAGGCCGGACGCTACATGAAGGAGTACCGCGACCTGCGCGAGCGCGTGCCCTTCAAGGATCTTTGCCGCGACCCCGCCCTCGCCGCCGAGGTGACGGTGACGGCCGCCCGGGCCATCGGGGCGGACGCCGCCATTCTCTTCTCGGACATCCTCCTCATCCTCGAGCCGATGGGGATGGAACTGGAATACTCCAAGGGGAACGGCCCCGTGCTGGCCAACCCCGTCCGCGAAGGGCGGGACGCCGAGCGCCTGCGCGAGGCGGAGCCGGGATGCCTCCCGTTCGTGTTCGAGGCCGTCCGGCAGATCCGCTCCGCGCTCCCGGCGGGCATGCCTCTCATCGGCTTCTCGGGCGCGCCCTTCACCCTGGCGTCCTACATGATCGAGGGGGGCGGCTCGCGCGAGTTCACCCTCACCAAGGGTTTCATGTACCGCGACCCCGGGGCATGGCGCTCCCTGATGGAGCGCCTCGTGCGCGCGCTGGTGCCCTACCTGAACGGCCAGATCGAGGCGGGCGCGCAGGCCGTCCAGATCTTCGACTCCTGGGTCGGGGCCCTCGGGCCGGCGGACTACCGCGAGTTCGTGCTCCCCCACACCCGCGCCCTCATCGAGGGGCTGCGGCCCGGCGTCCCGGTCATCCACTTCGGCACGGGGACGGCTTCGCTGCTCGAGGCCATGCGCGAGGCGGGGGGCGACGTGATCGGCCTCGACTTCCGGGTGGAGCTCGGCGAGGCCTGGATGCGCCTGGGCGAGGTCGCGGTGCAAGGCAACCTCGACCCGGCCGTCCTGCTGGGGGACCGGGACCTCATCCGCCGGCGGGCCGAGGCCATCCTCCGCCAGGCGGGCGGAAGGCCCGGCCACATCTTCAACCTGGGCCACGGCGTGCTGCCCTCGACGCCGGTGGACAACGTCCGCTTCCTGGTGGATCTGGTGCACACGTGGGAGCGGGGGAGCCGGCCATGACCTCAGCCTTCGATTCCGTCCTTCTCGTCGGGTTCGGCGGCCCCACTCCCGGCTGCTGCCGGCGCCACGCGGACTGCCCGGGCGAGGCCTACTGCTACGTCGAGAACGTCGTCGGGGGCCGCGCGGGGAGCGCCGACCGCATCCGCGAGGTGGCCGCCCACTACGCCCACTTCGGGGGCTTCTCCCCCTTCAGCTACTTCTCCCAGAAGCAGGCGGGCGCGCTCGAAACCGCCCTCGACGCCGCCGGGAAGCCGCTTCCCGTCTATGTGGGCTTCCGCTTCTGGACTCCCTACGTGCGCGAGGCGCTCGCCGAGATGGCCCGCCGGGGCCTGCGCCGGGCGCTCGCCATCGTGCTCGCCCCGCACCGGGCGAAGGTGAGCTGGGAGGCCTACCAGGGCGCCGCGCGCGCCGCGCGGGAGGATATAGGCGCCGGCGCGCCCGAGGTCGAGTTCCTTGACGCCCCCTGGTTCGATCACCCCGCCTTCATCGAGGCGGTGGCGGACTGCGTGCGCCGCGCGGCGGGCCGCATGGGGACCGGCCGCTTCGAGAGGGCGCGCCTCATCTTCACCGCTCACTCCATCCCGGTGCCGATGGCCAAGGTTTCCCCCTACGAGCGCGAGTTCTCCCGCACCGCCGTCCTGGCCGCGGAGGCCCTTGGGGTGAAGCGCTTCGAGATCGGCTACCAGAGCAGCGCCAGCGATGTCCCCGGCACGTGGCTCGAGCCCGACGTGACGGACGTCGTGCGGAAGGCGGCGGGGGAAGGGGCGAGGGACGTGGTCCTGGCCCCCATCGGCTTCATCTGCGACCACGTCGAGGTCCTCTACGATCTCGATGAAGAGGCCCGCGAGGCGGCCGAGGAGGCGGGCCTCGGCTACTTCCGGGCGCCCACGGTGGGGACCCACCCGGCCTTCATCCGGATGCTGCGCGACCTCGTGCTGGCGAGGGCGGCGGGAGGGGCCGCTTGACCCCCGTGCCCCGGCGGGCGGTGGTGCTGGGCGGCGGCGTCACGGGCCTGGCGGCCTGCCTCCGCCTCAGCCAGGGCGCCCGGGAGCGGGGGTTGCCGCTCGAAGTGACCTTGCTCGAGGCCTCCCCGCGGGTGGGCGGCGCCATCGAGACGGCCCGGGCGGGCGGCTGCCTCCTCGAGAAGGGCCCCGACTGCTTCCTCTCCATCAAGCCGGAGGGCTTGGCCCTCTGCCGGGAGCTGGGCCTCGAGGGCCGGCTCACGGGCACGCGCCCGGAGTGCCGCCGGAGCTTCATCCTGCGGGGCGGCAGGCTGCACCCCGTGCCGCAGGGCTTCTACCTGCTGGCGCCTTCCTCCCTCTGGCCCCTGGCCGCGACCTCCATCTTCAGCCCCCTGGGGAAGCTCCGCATGGGGCTCGACCTCGTGCTGCCGCGCCGCCGCGGGACGGGGGACGAGTCCCTCGCCTCCTTCGTCCGCCGCCGCCTCGGGCGCGAGGCGCTCGAGCGGATGGCCCAGCCGATGGTGGCGGGCATCTATGCCGCCGATCCGGAGGAGCTGAGCCTCGAGGCGACCATGCCCCAGTTCATCGAGATGGAGCGCCGCCACCGCAGCGTCATCCTCGCCCTGCGCAGGCGCATGGCGGAGGCCCGGGGGACGGCGGGGGCGAGCGGGCCGCGCTATGCGCTCTTCGTCGCGCTCGACGAGGGGATGGGCCTGCTGGTCGAGGCGCTGCGGGAGCGGCTCGCCCGCGAAGGCGTTTCGCTTCGCTGCGGAGCCCGGGTTTCGGGCCTCCGCCGGGAGGGGGGCCGCTGGCGGGTGGGATTGGAGGAGGGAGGGGAGATGGAGGCCGACGCCGTGTGCTCCGCCCTGCCCGCGCACGCGGGGAGCCGGCTCCTGGCGGGCCTCTCGCCCCGCCTGGGCGCGCTGCTGGGGCAGATTCCCTACGGCTCGGTGGTCACCCTCAACCTGGTCTTCCGGCGGGAGCAGCTGGCCCACCCGCTCGACGGGATGGGTTTCGTCGTGCCGGCCTCCGAGGGGCTGTCCCTGATGGCGTGCTCGTTCTCGAGTTCGAAGTTCCCGGGCCGGGCCCCGGAGGGGAAGGTGCTGCTGCGCGCGTTCGCCGGGGGGGCGCGGGGCGGGACGGCGTTGGGGCTCCCGGACGCGGAGCTCCTCCGGCGGCTGATCGGGGAGCTGAGGCCCGTGCTGGGACTTTCCGGAGAACCCGAGGGAGTCCTGCTCCAGCGCTACGCGCGAGCCATGCCGCACTACACGGTGGGGCACCTGGAGCGGGTGGGGGAGATGGAGCGGCTGGCCGGGGAGCTGCCCGGGCTGGCCCTGGCCGGGAGCGCCTACCGCGGGGTGGGCATTCCCGACTGCGCCGCCAGCGCCCAGGCGGCGGCGGGCCGGCTGCTGGGCTTTCTGGCGAGCGCGCCGCCAGCGTGAAAGCCTAGGCGTGGACTCGCTTGATTTTTTGCATCTGGTAAAACGGGCAGGCGGTGAAGTCGCCCTGGCAGAAGTCCCGCACGAAATGGGGTCCGCGCGAAACGCTCCGCACGAACCAAGGGTCGAAGCAGAGGATTTCCCCGTTCTCCAGGCAGATGCGGAACGGGCAGGTGACTGGGGGCGCCATGTCCATCTCCTTGAGGGGGGAGGCCCCCTATCTTGGATAGCTTAATCCGAAATTCGGCGCTTGCCAAGGGGGGTGGAAGTCGGCAGGGAGTCGGTTTGGCGATTCTGCCGTCCCTCCCATTTCCTCACCCCCGGGGGAGAGAGCCGGGGCGAGGGGGGGTGCCGGCGGCGGGGGCCTCGCCATGCAAACGGGCCTGCTACCGAAAAATCCCTTGATACCCTGCCAATTGACCCTCCCCGAGGGGTCTGTTATGTAAGCACTCCCATCGGAGGGGGAAAAGCCGATGTTCGACGAGCAGGGCCTCAGGGACGACCACCGCCGAATCCTCAAGGAAATCCAGATCGTCCGCCGGCCCTACCTGGGCATCGTCGCGGGCTACCACGAGCTGGGCTACCGGGTGCTGGGCCCCGAGGCGAAGCGGGACTCCGGCTCGGTCCAGATCTCGGGCCGGCTGATGGTTTCCCCAAAGCTCATCTGGACACCCGCCCAGGCCCAGAAGACCTTCGGCGATCTGTTCGAGGAGCGGGAGATCATGGACGCCAACCTGGTGGGGCGGGTCTTCGCCTTCCCGGCGGTGGCGGCGGGATCGTTCAACCTCCAGAGCGAGCACCTCACGATCACGCGCCACGAGTGGAGCCCCGAGGTGCTGATGGAGAAGGTCCTCGAAGAGCTCCTCCGCCAGGAGGAGACGCGCACGGCCGTCCTCCGCACCCCCGACATCCGCTTCTATCCCCTGGCCGTCCAGCGCTTCATTCACGAGATACTGGGCGAGGAGTTCGCCTGAACCGGCGCGCGAAATATGTGACATGGTTCATGGCCCGTGGTAAAACCTTGTATAATAATGACAATTGATCCACGGAATGGGAGCGGAGAGGCGGGAGGAGCGCCTCGGAGGGGTCTATGACGGGACCTGCCGGGAACTGGGGCTGCGGAGCGGCGGGCCGGGAGGGTCCCGCGAAATGGTGGCGGGACGACCGGGGACAGGGGCTGGTGGAGTACGCCCTCATCCTCATGTTCGTCGGCCTGGTCCTGGCGGGCGCCCTCCTGACGTTCGGCGTTTCGGTCGGAAACCTCCTCCAGCCCGTCATCGCGGCGCTGTAAGAGAGCGCCCCCTGGCGGTGTGACCTCCGCCACGAATCTCCCAAAACCCCCCGTTCCCGCGTGTCCGGCTTCACGCGTTCGCCGATTTGGAGCGCGCTCGTGTGAACGCCCTTACTGCCACGGCCCGTGCGGGACCGCATGGTATACCGCAGGAAGGGAGGAGGAATGAAAGGCGACGTCGGGGGGCGGAGTTCGGGGCGGGGCCGGCTCTTCCGGCCGCTGCGGAGCGGCCGCGGGCAGTCGATGGTCGAGTTCGCCCTGATCCTCCCGATGCTGATCCTGCTCGTGATGGGCGTGATCGACTTCGCGCGCGCCTTCAATGTCATGCAGGTGGTGACGAACGCCGCCCGCGAGGGCGCCCGCGTGGGCATCATCCCATCGAGCACCAACGGCGACGTCACCGGCACGGTGACCACCTACCTGTCCTCGGCGGGCCAGGGGGGGTGCAACACGGCCGGGGCCAACTGGGGGGGAGGCGGGAACGCGGGGGACTCCGTCACGGTGACGGTGACCTGCCCCTTCCAGACCCTGACGGGCACCCTCATCCCGGGCTGGACGGGCACCATCAACCTCTCCCAGACCGCCACCATGCGGCACGAGTAGCCGGAGGCGGAGGAGGCGTCATCATGCTCAGGCGGCTGCGGGCGGCGCGCTGGCTCCGGCGGGACGAGCGCGGCGTCTCCATGGCGATCGCGGCGCTCGCCCTCCCGGCGATCATCGGCATGGGCGCCCTGGCCGTGGACGTGGGCTACCTCTACACCGCCCGGAACGCCCTGCAGAACGCGGCCGACGCGGGCGCGATGGCGGGCGCGAACGTCCTGGCCGGGAGCAACAGCCAGAGCAACGCCTCCCAGCAGGCCGCGTCTTTCGCCAACCAGAACATCGCGGGCATCGGCTACCTGAGCGGGGCCGCCCCCGTCGTGAGCTTCCCCACGGCCACCACCATCCGCGTCCAGATCAACCACAGCGTGGGCCTGTTCTTCGCCCCCGTCATCGGCGTCCCGGCCGCGAGCATCCAGGTGAGCGCCACCGCGGGCTTCTCCGCCGTGAACGGCCTGCCGCCGAACGGCATCGTGCCGATCGGCATCTACTGCAACAATCCCGGCGCCTGCAACGGCCAGCTCGCCCTCAACCAGCTCCTCTCGGACATCAAGCGCCACTGCGGGAACTTCTTCGGCTCGGGCGGCTCCACCTGCAACTACAGCCCCGAGAACCCGGCCGACGGCGAAATCTTCCTCACCGGCATGACGCTCGAGGACGCCTCCGACGTGAGCAACGCCCAGTTCCGCAACGAGGTTTACGGCGGCTCGCCCGCCTCCGTCTCGATCGGCCAGCATTCCCGGGCGCTGCCGGGGACGCGGGAGGGCTGGTCCTCGGGCATGACGGACCGGCTCGCCGAGGGCCGCAACGAGATGACCTTCGTGGTAATCGAGCGCCTAGAGCCCCCCGTCGGCAACTACAACATCCGGGTGGTGGACTTCGTGCAGGTGCGCGTCAACAGTTTCAAGGTCGGGCACGGCAACAAGCAGGACAGCTTCGACATCGAGATCATCCGCGGCCCCGTCTCCTCGCAGAGCTTCGCCGGCCAGAACGAGGGACTCGGACTCAACTCGGTGGTGGCGGTGCGGCTCACCCAGTAAAAGGGCGAGTCTGCGGGGCGCCCCCGGGAAGAGGGTGGAGCGGGTATAATCGGGCGCTGACGCCCATCATGGGGGATTCCAGATGACGACCCAGAGCTGGCGCCGCGGGTTCCCGCGCCGCATCCGGAGCGCGCGGGGGCAAGTGCTGGCGATCGTCGCCCTCATGCTCCCGGTGCTCATGGGCATGGGAGCCCTCTCGGTGGACGTCGGCTACATGTACGTGGCGCGCTCGGCCATGCAGACGGCGGCCGACGCCGGCGCCCGGGCGGGGGCGGGCGTGCTGGCCACCGGAGGGAACCAGTCCGCCGCGAACGCCGAGGCGCTCAACTTCACGAACCAGAACCTCGGCCGGCTCGCCTACCTCACGGGGGCCACACCCACGGTTAGCTTCCCGACGTCCACCTCGATCCAGGTGAACATCGTCCACAACCTGCCGCTCTTCTTCGCGCCCGTCATCGGCTTCAACACCGCGGGCGTCAACGCCAACGCCGGGGCCTCCATCTCGCCGGCCTCCTCGGTGCCGCCGGGCAGCATGGTCCCCCTCGGGATCCACTGCAACAACCCCAGCGGCTGCTCCGGGGTGCTCCAGGTGGGGCAGACCTTCAGCCTGCGGCGCTACTGCGGCAACTTCTTCGCGGACGGCGCCGGCGGCAACGGCTGCGGGAACGCCATCGCCAACGGAGAGAACTTCCTGGTGGGCTTCACCCTGGACGACCACTCGAACAGCAACAGCCTGTTCCGGTCGCGGGTCTACGACGGCTACGACGTCGAGGTGAACTACGGCGACCCGGCCCGCGCGCTGCCCGGCAACCGGAACGGCTGGCGCTCCGGGATGGAGGATCGCCTCGCCGAGGGCCGCAACGAGATGACCTTCGCCGTCATCCGGGGGCGCGACCCGGCGAGCCAGGCCTACAACATCGAGATCGTGGACTTCGTCCAGGTGCGCGTCTCGAGCTTCGCGCAGTCCGGCAACACCGACACGACCACCTTCGAGATCATCCGCACCGCCGTCTCCACCAACAGCTTCGCCCAGGCGGGGGAGGGGTACGGCATCAACTCCATCGTGGGGGTGAGGCTGACCAACTAGCCCCGCGGAATCCCGCCGCCTTGCCCATCCGCGGGCGGGGCCGGCATCTTCCCCCTCTCCGGGGGAAGAGGGGTTGAGGCTCCATCGCCTTCCCGATCACTTGCCATGAGCGGCCCATCCGGATTTTACGGCTAGAGAAACCCCAGCCGCCGCCCCAGCCGGCCCCGGTTTTCCGACACCAGCCAGTAGCCCGCTTCGACGAGCCACACGAAGGGCGGGAGGGAGAGGAGCGCCGCCGAGCGCTCCCAGCCCAGGAGGGCGAGCACGCCCAGGGCCGCGCGGCCGGCGCGCAGCACGCGCCCGTCCGGCAGGATGAGGTGGACCCACCGGGCGCAGGCCCGGCGCAGCTCGTCCGTCATGGGGGGCGAGGAGGCCTGCTGATAGGGAACGGAACGGATGCGCCCGGCGCGGTCGCGGGCCTCGACCCAGGCCACGCTGCGGCGGCAGAAGCCGCAATCGCCGTCCCAGAGGAGGAGGGCGCGCCCGTCCCCGGGGGCGGCCATCAGCCCTCCGCCAGCTCGCGGATGCGGACGGCGGCGGGATAGACGGGACAGTAGAACTCGCACACCCCGCAGCCCGTGCAGCCGGCCTCCCGCACCACGGGGCCCTTGGCCCCGTCCCTCTCCTCGATGGCGATGGCGGCCGCCCCGATCGGGCAGCGGTCGGCGCAGGCGGAGCAGGAGGGTTCCTCGCCCGACCAGGCGAAGCACTTCTCCGGGTACACCACGGCCAGGCCGATGCGGATCTCTTCGCGGGGGAGCAGGGTGAGGGCACCCGTCGGGCAGGCCTTCATGCAGGAGAGGTCCTCGCAGAGGACGCAGGCCGCCTCGCTGGGGCGGATGAGGGGGGCGATGAGGCCGGGGTCGTCGCGGCGCGGCACCATGCGGATGGCGTTGGCCGGGCAGGCGATGGAGCAGGCGGAGCTCCCGAGGCAGACCTCGAGGAAGCGCGCCTCGGGCCGGGCCGCCCCGGGCGGGCGGATGAGGAGGTCCTCCGCCGGGGGGCGGTAGCCCTTCGTCTCCCCCTCGTTCGCCCCCTGGAAGAAGGCGCGGATGAGGTGGAGGGGGCCCTCCTTCAGGAAGGTCTTGCGGTCCATCCGGCGCTCGGCGCCCATGCGTGCTTCCCGTTCGGCGGCGGGGGGCGGCCCGATAGCCGCCCCCGCATGCTACGCCGCCCGCCCCCCGAAGGCTAGCCCTTCGGGGCCACGACGCGGTTCCGCAGGACGCCGATCTTCTCGATCTCGCACTCGATGACGTCGCCCGGCTTCATGAGGCCCGGCGGGTCCATGGCGAAGCCCACGCCCTCGGGGGTGCCGGTGGCGATCATGTCGCCGGGCACGAGGGTGAAGCCTTCCGAGAGGACGGAAACCACGGTGGCGATGTTGAAGATCATGTCGTTCGTGTTCGACTTCTGGCGAACCTGGCCGTTCAGCCGGCTCTGTACGGCGAGGTTATCGGCGTCGCCGACCTCGTCGGCGGTCACGATCCAGGGGCCGAGGGGGCCGAAGGAGTCCAGGGCCTTCCCCTTGAACCACTGGAGGTGCCGCACCTGGATGTCGCGGGCCGACACTTCGTTCATGATGGTGTAGCCGTAGACGTAATCGAGCGCCTTCTCCTTGGGGATGTTGATCCCCTTCCTGCCGATGACGATGACGAGCTCGCACTCGTAGTCGAGTTCCTTCGTGATGGGGTGGTAGAGGATGTCCCCCTCCGGGCCGTTGTGCGAGCCGATCCACTTGGTGAAGTAGACCGGGATCTCCGGGTACACCCCCACCGGCCGCCCGCGCTTCCGGGCGCCCTCGTCGGCGTGCTTCTTGTAGTTGAGCCCCACCGCGATGACGGGGCGCTTGAGCTCCGCGATGGGCGCGAGGAGCTTGACCGACGAGAGGGGCTTGGGCTTGCCGTTCGTCTTGGGCGCGCCCCCCGCCGCGATGACGGCGCAGGCGTCCCCCGTCTCGGGCACCACGTCCTCCACCCCCGCGGCGGTCAGCACCGCCACGCGGGGGCCGTTCCCGGCCTGGTAGGTGAGCAGCTTCATCGTTCCTCCTGGATGCGTACCGATGGGGCCGATGCACCCATAGGGGCGGCCCCCTGTGGCCGCCCCTGTGTCAGGGATGGGGCGGGCGCGGGGGCCCGCCCCTACGGAGAAGCGGCAACCCTCAGCCCGCCGCCTTCCGGATGGTCTCGGCCATGCTCTTGGCGCCCGCCATCATGAAGTTGAGGTCGCTGCCGGCCAGGATGAAGCGGATGCCCTCCTTCACCCGCCGCTCGATCATCGCCGGCTGGTAGGAGCCGCCCATGCCGGCCGTCTTGCCGTGCCGCTTGCAGGCCGCGATGACCTGCTCGTAGACCTTGTTCACCCTGGGGTGGTCGTGCTGGCCCACGATGCCCATCCCGGTGCTCAGGTCGTTCGTCCCGATGAGCAGCACGTCGACGCCCGGCACCGCCGCGATTTCGTCCGCGTTCTCCCCCGCCCCGGGCGTCTCGATCATGGCGACGAGGAGCATCTCGCGGTTCACGTCGGCCAGGAGCTTCCCCGGGTCCATCCCCTCGAAGCGGGCGTGGGCCAGCCCCCCGCCCGAGCTGCGCCCGCCCTCGGGGGGGAACTTGCAGACGTGCACGAGCTCCCGCGCCTCCTCCGCCGAGTCGACGTGGGGAAGCACGATGCCCTGCGCGCCCGCGTCCAGGATGCGGGTGCTGAGGTGGGGCGAGAGGTCCGCCACCCGCACCAGCGGGGTGATGCCCTGGGTCAGCGCCGCGATGGAGAGCTGCTGGGCCGTCTCGAGGTCGAAGGGGCCGTGCTCGAGGTCGATGAAGAGCCAGTCGTAGCCCGCGGCCCGCATGGCGAGGCCCACCTCGACCGTGCGGGCCATGCGCACCCCCGTCCCCAGGGTGATCTTTCCCTCCCGGCACTTCCGCTTCGTCTCGTTCGCGATGACGGGCAAGGCGGCCTCCTTCGCGCACACCGGTCCAGTGAAAGGCGGCGGGGCCGCCAGCGTTCGGATGGAATCCCGGAGGCCCCGATTCTTACCCCGAAACCCGGGGAGGGGCAAGGCGCACCCCGTGCCTTCCCGCCGCCCGGCCGTTGGTTTAGGATGGATGACCCGGCGCGTTCATCCGTCTTCCCCCAGGAGACCCTCCATGACCCCCGCGGGCCACGCCGCCGTCTCGGTGCTCGCCGCCCAGGCGGACCGCCGGCTGCCTCCCTGGGCGCTGGTGATGGGGGGCGTCCTCCCCGACGCGGATTATGTGTTCGCGGGCTTCGATTTCTTCGTCTCCATCCACCGGGTGGCGACCCACAACCTGGCCTTCGCCTTCCTCGCCGCCGGGCTCGCGTGGGGAATCGCCCGGGAGGAGAAGGGCTGGGCCGCCCTGGCCGCCTTGGCCGGGGTGCTACTGCACTGCCTCGCGGACTCGGTCATGGATACGAATTCGGCCAACGGCATCGGGGTCGTGATCTTCTGGCCCTTCTCGGACTGGATGTTCTCTCCCTTCAACCTCGCCCCCGAAGTGAGGTACGCGACCCAGCTGCCCGGCCTCGGGACGATGATCGAGCGCTCGGCCTGGGCCGTGAAATGGGAGGCCCCCTTCTGGCTGCTGGCGGCCGTCATCTGGCTCAGGCGGCGCAAGGACACCCTCGCCGGACAAGGAGAATCGCATGCGCGCGGGATGGTATGAGAAGTACGGCCCGGCCCGGGAGGTGATCCAGGTCGGGGAGCTCGAGACGCCCCAGGCGGGGCCGGGCGAGGTGCGCGTGAGACTGCGCGCCTCGGGGGTGAACCCCTCGGACGTGAAGAGCCGCGCGGGCTCGCGCGGCCCCTGGCGCTGGGAGCGCATCATCCCCCACAGCGACGGGGCGGGGGAGATCGACCAGGTCGGGCCCGGAGTGCCGGCCTCCCGCGTGGGGGAGCGGGTGTGGGTGTTCAACGGCCAGTGGCAGCGCACCCACGGCACGGCCGCCCAGTACATCGCGCTCCCGGCCCTCTACGCCGTCCCCCTCCCGGCCGGCGTCTCCTTCGAGGAGGGCGCCTGCCTGGGCATCCCGGCCATGACGGCCCACCGGGCGCTTTTCACGGACGGCCCCATCCGGGGCAAGACGGTGCTCGTCACGGGGGGCGCCGGGGCGGTGGGCTTCTACGCCGTCCAGCTCGCCAGGTGGGGCGGGGCCCGGGTCATCGCCACCGTGAGCGGGGAGCAGAAGGCCGCCCGCGCCCGCGAGGCTGGGGCGGACGAGATCGTGAACTACCGCTCGGAGGACGTGGCCCAGCGCGTCAGGGCCCTGACCGGGGGCGAGGGGGTGGACCACGTGGTGGACGTGGACTTCGGGGAGAACCTCCCCATCACCAGCCAGGTCGTGAAGGAGAACGGGGTGGCCGCGGCCTACGCCTCCATGCGCGTCCGGGAGCCCGTGCTGCCCTGGTACGCCTTCATGCAGAAGGGCGTCCTCATCCGCCCCGTCTTCGTCTACACCATCCCCGACGAGGCCAAGCGCGCCGCCTGCCGGGACATCAACCGGGCCATCGAGGAAGGGAAGATCCGCCACGCCGTGGCCCAGCGCTACCCCCTGGCCGACCTGGCCTCCGCCCACGAGGCCCAGGAGAGCGGCGAGGTCGTGGGGAACATCGTGGTGGAGGTGGGGTAGGGTTTGATTGTAAATATAGTAATTTGATATATGGGGATTATCTCCGGCAAGAAGTTTAGCTCCTTCGGTGAGGGCGAAATGACGATTTTCCTAATCGTGTCGGCGATTTTCCTTATTTTGGTTGTGGTTGCCATATCCAACAGGCCGCGAAAAGCCAAATCCACAAAACATCTCTCAGAGATGCCTGCCGTATCCGTAACGGTAACAGGTTCACTTGACAGGGTTTCGGATGGCATTGATACAGGCAGACTTCAAAAAGTGGGTTCAAATGATTGGGTGATTAATCCGAAGACAACATTTCCACTGACGATCTGCGGAGTGAGCCAATCTATAGCGAAGGAAATTAAGGATATCTTGGATTCAAATTTAAACCGTGGAATACACGAACAGATAAAATCCTTGGCTCCCATAATTGCGCGATCCAATCTTCGGTGCCGCGAGATTGACGAATATGTGAACGAGATTAAACCAAAGTATTTGCGGATAATCGAGGAGCAAAAGCGAGCGTCATCGGAATGGCCGGATGCATCAGAAAAGGACAGGGAAGACCTTTTGGAGACTTTCAAACAAAAGGCGATGGAATCAATTGAAATCAGGCCACGAGCCGACCTTGGGACAATACTCGAAGGTGAACCTACGGATGCCACTTTCGATGATGACTTGATTGACCATTTCGGTTTTGAAGCTCTCCGGTTGTATTTCCGCTATTCCGATAACCTTGCAAAGGTCAGAGTGGTCCCCGCGAATCATAGAGATCGGGATGGATTTGAAGCCTTGGTTCAGAAGGGACTGGCCATCCGCGGGACGGAAATCCCTCTCGCATCTATCCTGGATTCACTTAAACTTAAAGAGATGAATGAGATGGCGTCAGAATTAGGTGCTCCTGCATTTAAAAGGAAGGCGCAGGCTATCGAGTATTTGGAATCAATCAAGAACATTCAGGAGACGTTAGGCAAAAAGATTGCTTTCCGCGAATTGTTTCAACTGAAGCCACTGCCTGGTGAATTTTCTGGCATCAGGGTGGAAGAAGTTTCTCGTAGTTGGAAATATTACGAAGAAGTCGCCGAACTGCTTGCCCATACCTACTCGATGGCAGCATATGCCTCACGTTGGAAGGAATCCGATGCCTCGTATGTGTCCGGATGGGAAATTGCTGGGGCAGAATATTGCTGCCCGCATTGCCAAAAATTGGCAGCGAAAACCTATTCCAGAAAAAACTTCCCTCAGGTCCCCTGTCACATAGGGTGTTCTTGTTCAGTCCATCCTGTGGTTTCTTGATGTAAGTTGCCCTGTCTAAATCGCGCGATGCGCCGCGCCATCTCCTCGTTCGAGATGACGCGCTTCGCGTCCGAGTCCGCCAGGCCGCGCTCCACCATGACGTGGAAGGCAAGCTCGCGCACGATTTCCTCGCGCGAGCTGTCCTCGGGCTGCTCCTGGATGAGGCGGGTGAGTTCTTCCTTCGCCGTCGACATCGCCTGAGCCTCCGCCTTCCCTTCAATCCCGCCAAGGCGCCCATCGATCGTAGCCGCCCCGGAACCCGGCGCATCCGGCCAAGCGAAATTCATCATATCGATCCCCCCGATCCCTCCGCAACCGGTGCGAATCCGCCGGCAGGCGGCCTCACCCCGCCCTTCTCGCGGCGGCGCGCCAGGAGCGGAAGCGGCGCTTCCGGCTGCTGGAGGGGGCGGCGGCGGCCGGGGGGCGGTCCTGAGCCTGAGCCTGGGCCTGCGGGCGGGCGTGGGGGCGCGCCTTGGGGCGGGCGCCGCGCGCCGGGCGCTGGGGGCGGGCCTTGGGGGCGGCCGCCGGGACGGCGCGGGAGGGCTGGCCGCCCGCGACGGCGAGGGGGCGCTTGGTCAGCCGCTCGATGTCGCGGAGGAAGGCCTGCTCCTGCGGATCGCAGAAGGAGAGGGCGATGCCCGAGGCGCCCGCGCGCGCGGTGCGCCCCACGCGGTGGACGTAGATCTCGGGCACGTTCGGCAGCTCGAAGTTGATGACGTGGGTCACGTCCGTGATGTCGATGCCCCGCGAGGCGACGTCGGTGGCGACGAGCACCCGGAGGCGGCCCGCGCGGAACATATCGAGGGCCCGCTGGCGGGCGCCCTGGGACTTGTTGCCGTGCAGGGCCTCGGCGGCGATGCCGTCATCCGCCAGATGGCCGGTGACGCGGTTGGCGCCGTGCTTGGTGCGCGTGAAGACGAGCACCCGGCCCATCTCCGGCTCCTTCAGGAGCCGGGAGAGGAGGGCGCGCTTCTCCTGGGCGCCCACGAAGAAGACGCGCTGCTCCACCTGGTCCACCATGATGGCCGAGGGCGAGACCTGGACGCGCGCGGGCTCCCGGAGGATCTCCGCGGCCAGGCCCGCGACGCTCTCGGGCATGGTGGCCGAGAAGAGCATGGTCTGGCGCCGCCCGGGCATCGCCGAGATGATCTTCCGCACGCTGCGGATGAAGCCCATGTCGAGCATCTGGTCGGCCTCGTCCAGGACGAGGATGGGCGTCCGGTCGAGGCGCAGCTTCCGCTGCTCCAGGAGGTCGAGTAGGCGGCCCGGGCAGGCGATGAGGACGTCCACCCCCCGGGCGAGCGCCTGGATCTGCTTCTCGTAGCCCACCCCGCCGTAGACGGCGGCCTGGCGCAGCCCCGTGTGGCGGCCATAGGTCCGGAAGCTCTCCGAGATCTGGAGGGCGAGCTCGCGGGTGGGCGCCAGGACGAGCGCGCTCGCCGAGCGGGGCCCGGCCGGCTCCCGGCCCGCCGCGAGCCGCTGGAGGATGGGCAGGGCGAAGGCGGCCGTCTTGCCGGTGCCCGTCTGGGCGATGCCGAGGAGGTCCCGGCCCTCGAGGAGCAGCGGGATGGCCTGGGCCTGGATGGGGGTGGGGCGGGCGTAGCCCTCGGCCTCGAGGGCGCGGCGGAGCGGCTCGGCCACGCCGAGTTCGGTGAAATTCGGTTCGGTCACGTAGAGATATCCTTCTGTGCCTGGACGGCCGTCACCCGGCGGGTGCCGGACGCGTCGCGGCGCTTGTTCGCCGGGTCCAGGCGCATCTGGAGCAGACGGGGGGTTTGCCGGAATTGTCTCGGGATTGGGTGCTTCGGGCTACCTTGAGGAAGCACATTGCGCTATCGCGAGCAATCACGGCGCGGACTATGGACCTCTTCCGGGCCGGTTGTCAAGGGGGTCAGGCTTGTCTTGCCTTCCAGTACCCGGGGCGACGCCGTCCGTGAGCGACGGCTACGACTTGGATGACCCCGTGAATCTCGCGATAGACCAGCGCGAAAGGGAACCGCCGGAAAAGATACCGGCGCGTTCCCGCGATATGAAGGGGCCATCTGGCGGGAGCCTGGGCGACCTGAAGAACCGCATGGTCAACCTCGGCTAAGAATGCGTCCCCCGCTCGTTCTCCCCGTTCCCGGTACCAAGCCTCGGCGGCGGCTGTCTCCGCGGCGGCTTCCGAATGGAACTCGACAGGAAGCGGCGCCATCACCGCTCCGTGATGCGCCGCCTGACCTCCGCCCAGGGAACTGTCGCCGCTTGACCGCTATCCAGTGCTTTCAACCGCGCTGAGATTTCGGCTTCCCAGGCCGCTTCCGCTCCTTCGTCAACCGTTTCATCAAGGCTGTCCAGCAACGAACCCGCCAGCGCCGCACGCGCCTCGGGAGGCAAGCTAAGGGCCTCTTTGAGAATTTCAGCGGGGTTCGGTGTCATGGCTGGTTCCTTCTCGCTTAGGACCATCCGCCTCAGGCCGCGATCTCGACCGTGGCGTAGAAATCCACTTGCCGCTTCGTCCGCCCCGGGCGGATGGCCCGCTGGCGCGGGCGGGGGACGGGCAGTCCATCTTCCCGCAGCCCCTCGATGTGCAGGGCGATCGCGGACTGGATGCGCCGGAGGGCGGCGTCAATCGTCTTTCCGGTGGCAACGCACCCCGGCAGATCAGGGACCGAGGCCCCCCAATCGCTTTCGGGATCTTTGTTGATCCGCACCAGGTACTGGAGCTTTCTCATATCTGGCCTCTTTTCAGTCCCGCCTGCCGGAAAACCGAGCCGAGCGTGCCTTTGGGCATGTCATCGCCCGGATGACCATTCACGGTGACGCGGCCCGGCTTCGTGGGGTGCTTGAACTGCCGGTGGCTTCCCCGTGTCACCACCAAAACCCAGCCCTCGCGCTCCAAGAGACGAATCGCGTCGCGGACTTTCAAGGGCCTCTCCCGGCATCTTTCCCTCTTGCCTGCATTCTACTTGTTGTTTTCCTTGAGGGCTAGTTTCCGCCATGGAGGCAAACCGGCGCCGGACCCCCCCTCAATACCTCCCCGCTCCCGGGTCCGCCTCGCGCGCCCAGGCGTCGATGCCGCCGCGGAGGCTCTGGACGCGCTCGAAGTCGCGTCCGCGGAGGAACTGCGCGACCATGGCGCTGCGCTGGCCGAGGTGGCAGAGGACGACGATGCGGGCCTCGGGGTCGAGCTCGATCGAGCGGGAGGGGACGTCCCCCATCGGGATGTGGAGGGAGCCTTCGATGCGCGCGAGCGGAAGCTCCCCCGGCTCGC
The DNA here is from genome assembly GCA_016192135.1 of Candidatus Tectomicrobia bacterium. Lineage (NCBI taxonomy): Bacteria > Pseudomonadati > Candidatus Tectimicrobiota > Candidatus Tectimicrobiota bacterium. The sequence continues at coordinate 39,696 of JACPUR010000034.1, forward strand.
GCACGTCGAGGAGAAGGATATCCTCCTCCCCGCTCTCGATGAGGCGCTTGAGCTCGGCCGGCGCGATCTCGAAGGGAAGCATGGTTCCTCCCCGGGATGAGAGATGGCGGGCGAGTTCCATTGTTCTTTAAGAATACCACCCCCCCAACACCTCCCCCCCCTGAGGGGGGAAGGAGTTGTCTACCCAGAACCACCCCCCGACACCTCCCCCCCTGAGGGGGGAAGGAAGCTCTCCTACCCAAAACCACCCCCCCAACCCCTCCCCCCCTTGGGGGGAGGGTCGGGTCCGCACGGACCCGACGATGGCCCGATGGGGGGGTGGCGAATCCCCCCGCCGGCCGCGCGTCAACGGCTCGCCCGCGCACCCGGGGCCGGGATCGGCCCTCCCCGTGCGCTCGACCGTTCGCCCAATTTTATCAATGATTTTTTGGAAGGGCGGCGGAAATTTCCCGCATATAAGAGCAAACATTCCGAAAATGCGCTATCTTTAAAATCGGAATGAGCCCCGCAAGGGCAATGGAGGAAGACATCTTATGGCGGCGAACTACGAGGTTCTTCCCGGCTACCGGCGCTTCAACCAGAAGCACAACGCCATCATGCGCTCCTCGTGGGACCCCAAGCTCGCGAGCTACGACCCGCGCAACGTCCGCTCGATCAAGGAGCACATCCAGCGCGAGGACGCCGGTTTCGATCACCTGGACTTCGCCCTCTCGAACGGCGCCACCACCGTCGCCTCCTCGCTGGGGACCGCCATCAACCGGCCCAACTCGGGCATCACCTCCTGGGAGTCCCTGGCCAAGCAGTGGGGCCGCACCTTCCCGATCGAGGCGGACCGCCTGGAGCCCGGGGATCCGGATCGGATGCGGGAGGCGCTCGGGAAGGTCGCCCGCTTCTACGGGGCCGACCTCGTGGGCTTCACCCCGCTCGACATGCGCTGGGTCTACTCCCATCACTACGACCCGAGGACGGGCCGGAACGACCCGGTGGAGATCCCCGAGGGGTGCGACCAGGTCATCGTCATGGGCGTGTCCATGGACCGCGACATGTTCGCCACCGCCCCCACGGCCATCATGATGGCCGAGACGCAGCGCAACTACTCGATCCTGGCCTCGCTGGCGGGCTCGATGGCGGAGTTCATCCGCACCCTGGGCTACCGCGCCGTGCCGTGCATGAACGACACCGCCCTCTCCGTCCCCCTCGCCGTGGACGCGGGCCTCGCCCAGCCCTCGCGGCTCGGCCCGGCCATCACGCCCCAATTCGGCCCCCGGGTGCGCTTCTGCAAGGTGATCACCGATCTCCCCCTCAACGCCGTGAAGAAGAGCGCCGACTTCGGCGTCATCGAGTTCTGCGAGGCGTGCGAGCGGTGCGCCCAGGCCTGCCCGGCCAAGTCGCTGCCGCTCGGCCCGCGCACCACCGAGGCCAACAACATCTCGAACAACCCGGGCGTCCTCAAGTGGTACGGCAACTACGAGTCGTGCCGCCTCTACTGGTCCCACCTGGGCACCAACTGCGGCATCTGCATCCGGGTGTGCCCCTTCAACCACGGCAAGGGCTTCCACCACGCCATCGCCAAGCGCCTCATCCGGCTCAAGTGGCGCTGGGTGAACCGCCTCCTCGTCCGGCTCCACGGCTGGCTGGGCTACGGCAGGCAGAAGGACCCGCGCCGCTTCTGGAACGGGGCGGGGTAGGGGATGTTCCCGCTGGCGGGATCCGCCGCCCGGGGAGATTTTTCATGTCAAGAATGGCGGGAATCGCGGAAGGGATCGGCCCTCCCTGTTTCTTTTCCGTTTTTTCGTGCAATGGCCGGCGGCCCGGCGCCATGGGCGAATGGCCATCCAAGCGCGTCCCCGCGCCTCGGGGAGGGAAGCGAAGGTTCCATTCAAGGAGAAGCCGGTTTCCGCTTCACATCATGGAGAAAATGAGATGAAACGCGAAAGGAGATGGCTGGAGGGAAAGAAAGGAAAATGTCTGACCCTTGCGTTGCTCCTGGTGGCTCTCTGGGCGGGGTCTCCTTACGCGGCGGAGCGAAGCGAGGTCAAGCCCACGTTCCCCACGTTCCAGCCGAAGGACGTCCCCGTGAAATGGGACGATATCCCGGCGAAGACCATCCGCCTCTTCTATCCCGGCCAGACCTCTTGGGATCGCCTGGTGAATCCCCAGAAGGACTTCACTCATGCGGCCGGCCCGGTGGTCAAGATGGGCGTCGCCTGCCGGACCTGCCACGTGACGGGAGGGGCGGCGCCGGACGAGGAGGCCCTCGGCAAGAAGCTCGTCCCCAAGGGTCCCGCCGAGGACAAGCCCATCCCCGGCAAGCGCCCGACCGTCGACCTCGCCGTCAAGGCCGCCTACGACGCCCAGAACATGTACTTTCAGTTCCAGTGGGAGAGCGAGGAGCCCGGCGTTTACCACAACGCGATGCGCTTCGACGGCAAGAAATGGGTGGGCTACGGGGGCAACAAGCCGGATAAGTCGCCGGGGCTCTACGAGGACCGCCTCACCCTTCTCCTCGGCTACAAGCAGGGAACCCCAGGTTACGTCGCGGCGGACGCGGGCACTCCCGCCGGCTTCCAGGCGGCCGGCTGCTTCATCACCTGCCACAACAGCATGCGGGACATGCCCCTCGACGCGCTCAACAACAAGGGCGTGAAGTCGGTCTTCCCGAAGGAGAGCGACATCCGGAAGTACCTCCTCATCACCCGCAAGCCCGCCCAGGCCGGCGACCCGAAGGAAAAGAAGGGGACGACCGAGGCCGAGGGCCGCTGGTCGCTCCTGAAGAGCAAGGAGGAGCTGGCCGAGATGCAGAAGAAGGGCCAGTTCCTCGACATGTGGATGTGGCGGGCCGCGCGCTCGGGCCACATCGGCTATGCCGACGACATCTGGGTCTTCGACTACCGGAATAGCGACAAGGGGAAGGGGCCCTGGCAGATGCAGCGGCCCAATGACCTGAACGCGAATCCTCCCAAGGGCTTCATGTTCAATCCGCAGGCGGTCCCCTCCAGCCGCCTGGGCGGGGGCAAGTACGCCATCCAGGGCGGAAGCAACCCCTTGCCGGTGATCAAGAATCAGGAGACGATCGCCTTCCTCGCGACCCTGGGCAAGAATGCGGTTCCCTATGATCCCAAGGCGTATCAGCCGAAGGAGGGGGACATCCTCTTCCAGCGCGTCCTCCGGGCGCCGGACCAGAGCCGGGGCGACATCCAGGCCTACGGCGTCTACCTGAAGAAGGCCGGCGAGAAGATGGGCAAGTACACTCTCGTGATGAAGCGCAAGCTCGACACCGGCCATCCCGAGGACGACGTGATCCTGAAGGACGGGGAGACGTATCCCATCGCCTTCGCCGTCCACGACGACCACGTCACCACCCGGCGCCACCACGTCTCGTTCGAGTACACCCTGGGGCTGGGGACGAAGGCGGACATCGAGGCGAAGAAGATCAAGTAACCGGAGCCTGTCCGGGCCTCCCCGGCCCGGATGGGTCCAACGCCAGCGCATGAACCGCCGCCCGGGAAACCCCTCCCGGGCGGCGGGGCGTTTCTGCGCCCGCGCGTGATAGGATGCCCCCGTTCGCTCCGGGAGGCTCCGCATGCGGCGCGTGGCGGCGGCTGTGGCCGTTCTCATCTTCCTGGCGTCGGCCCTGGCCTCGGCCCAGGCGAGGCGGGCGCCGCTCGTCATCGAGCAGGGCATCCGCCGGGCGACCGTCCAGGCCGAGCTCGCCGAGACCGCCCGCCAGCGTGAGATCGGCCTCATGCACCGGGAGAGCCTGCCCGAGGACGCGGGCATGCTCTTCATCTACCCCGAGGCGGCCCGGCTCACCTTCTGGATGAAGGACACGCGCATCCCCCTCTCCATCGCCTTCATCTCCGCCCAGGGCGTCATCACCGAGATCCTCGACATGGACCCGCCCCGGCCCGGGCAGCCGCCCCGCATCTACACCTCCCGCGAGAGGAACCGCTACGCCCTCGAGGTGAACCAGGGCTGGTTCCGGAAGAAGGGCATCGAGCCCGGGGCGCGGGTGCGCCTCGAGGCGCTGGGGAAATAGGTGGTGAAGCCGGAACATGCGGTTCAAGGGACGAAGGTCCGGGCAACCGCACCACTTGGACGACACCCCCTCCCTCCGGGCCTTCGCCCGCCGGAGCCAGGGTCGTGAAGGCGGGAGGGCTTCGGCCCGCGGAGGCGGGAGGGGGTGAGGGGGAGGGAAGGCCCAGAGCGCTCCCCCTCCCCGACCCTCCCCCACGCCCCAAGCGGCTGAGCCGCTTGGGGATCCCCAAAAAATCGGGGGAGGGAGAGTGGCTCTCGCCTTCGCGGTGCGAACAACGTGCTTGGATTTCACAGCTACGGGTGAGGGGAGCTTCCCTTCTCCTCGCCGCCGCGCTCCTCCTGCCGGGCCCCCTGCCGGGGCCGGGGCTCCGCGCCCAGGAGCCGGGAGTCTCCCCCGCCCTGCCCCCGCCCGGCTCCCACCAGGGGGAGCTGCTCATCGCCTCGCCCGAGATGCGGGACCCGCGCTTCCGGGAGGCCGTCATCCTCCTCGTCCGCCATAACGCCGATGGGGCCCTGGGGCTCATCCTGAACCGCCCGCTGGAGGAGGTGCCGCTGGCCGGGCTCATGCAAGGCCTGGGCGTCGAGGGGCCCGGGACGGAGGAGGGGGTGCTCCTCCACTACGGGGGGCCGGTGCGGCCCGGCGCGGGCTTCGTCCTCCACACGGCGGAGGAGGGCTTCGCGCCCAAGGAGCCCCTCGCCCCCGGCTACGGCGTCAGCCCCTTCGCCGAGGTCCTCCGCGCCATGGCCGGAGGAAAGCGCCCCCGGCGGGCCGTCTTCATCCTGGGCTACGCCGGCTGGGGGCCGGGCCAGCTCGAGGCGGAGATGCGCCGCGGAGGGTGGGAGACCGCCCCCGCGGACGAGGACCTCCTCTTCGACGCGGACCACCGCACCAAGTGGGAGCGGGCGATGGAGCGGAGGACCCGGACGCTGTAGGCATTTCCCCTTTTTTCTTCGGAATTTTGGCCCTCCACGCCAAAAAATATTGACAAAGAAGCAAAGTTAAGTTAGATTAACTTTGTTGTTGAGGATTAACAGGCAAGCGCCATCGGTGCCGTCAAGGGAACAGGGACGACCGGTCAGCCAGCCAGGGACAGAGCTTCTGCCTGCCGTGGCTTTTTTTGTGGCGGGACCTCCCGGCACATCAAGCGCCGCGGCCCGGCGGGGAGGGCGGGCGATGGTTTGGGCTGGAACGTCCCGGAGGAATCTCGCGGCGGCGAGGATGGCGAGGGCGCGCGAGATGGCGGGCGATGTGGCTGCCGGCGTGGCCGTATTCTTGCTGGTGCTGAGCATGGCGCTCAGCATGATCGGCTTGTATTACAAGGTGCCCCGGATGCGGGGCGGGTTATTTGTGGCGGCGGCCGGCGCGGCCGAGCGCGCGGCTGGAATCTCTGCCAGAGGCGATTGCCCGGGGCAGGCCCTCCCACGGGAGCCGGGCCGCCGCCCGGGGACGGGCGGCGGCCCCGCCATCCACCAGACGAGAGGAGAATTCTAGTTGGAAACGGAATTCCAGTTGGGCGGCCAGGCCAACCAAGAGGGGACGGAGCGGGTGGACGTGGTGGTGGTCTCCGGCCGGGGGGAGAGGGCGCTCGAGCTCCGGCTCATGGGCTGGGGCCAGGGCCTCGGCTGGTACGTCCAGAAGAGCATCCGCCTCGACCGCCGGCAGGCGGCGGCCCTGCGGGAGCTTTTGGGGGTGGCGGGGGCGTTGGTGCCGTCCCCGCGCCGGGCGGGCCGCTCGGCTTCCCGTGCCGGCCAGTCCGCGGCGCAAGGCGATGCCGGGATCGCGGGCAATGTCGTGCCCCTGATGGAAAGGCGCGCCGGCTGATCAGGCGCTCTTCGTCAGGCGCACCACCTTGGCCGAAATCACCGGCTTCTTTTGGGCGAGCAGCATCTCCAGCTGCTCGATCTCTTCCTGCTCGTCCCGGATCATCTCCTCCAGCATGACGCGGAGGGGGACGTCGTCCTGGACCTTGGCCAGGAGCTCTTTCTGGGCTTCCTGGGCGGCGCGCTCGGCCTCGAGCGCCTGCTGGAGCATCTCGGTGACGTCCGCCGACTGGCGGATGGGGGCGGGCTCGACTGTAGGGAGCCCGCCCAAGGCCACGATCTTCTCCCCCACCTGCTTGGTGTGCCCCTTGAAACTCCCCTCGGCCATCCCGCGGAAGAAGCCGCGCAGGTAGGCCCTCTCCTTGCCCTGGACCAGGTAGCTGTGCTGGAGATGCTGGAGCATGGCGGAGTATTCGAGCGAGAGTATCTTGTTCAGTCCTGCGATCGCGGTCTGGGCATCCATGATGGCGCCTCCGATGGGGGAAGGCGGCGATCCCGGCTCCCTCTGGGATGCAAGGTATTTTATCACGTGCAGGGGGTGTGGTCTTATTTTTTGGGAAGCGACCCGGCGAAGCCATCGCCCGGTTTTTTGCGCTTTGACCATGAACGTGCGCGAAAATGGACGAGATTGCGGTAGCGGGTTTTCCCGGCCCGGGGCGTATCTTGCCCTTGGCGGCCCTGCCGGCCTCGGGGGCGGGCCGGTTGGTCCGCAGGGGCGATGCTCGTCAGCGCCCCTTCCAATGGGGGTAGGGGCGAACACGAGGTTCACCCCTGCCGACAAGAGGGGCGCCGGATACGGGAGGAAACACGCTTGTCGCGCGAATTGAAGGGAATTGAGGGGAAAAGCCCCCCAAACCCGCCCCTGGTCAGACCGCGAGGGGGAGAAAAGGAGGGGAGCCGGAGGAGGCGGCCGGAGGCAGTTGTCGCGGATATTGGCGGATATTGAGGGATAAAAGGTGCTTATTGATGGGGGAGGGCCATTTCTTCCTCGGCGGGGCCGGCGGGGGGCAATTGACGGCTAATGACGGATAGTGACGGATAAAGACCCCATAAAGACGGGCGGCCGGGCGCGCGCGGCCTAGGTGGTGGTCAGCTCGGTGGGGAGGGGGTTCCGGAAGGCGTCAGCGTACTTTTTCATGAAGTGCTCGGTCGAGTCGATGAACTCCTGGACGATGAGGGAGGAGGCGCGCGTCATCTGGTCGAAGGAGCGGTGGTCGGCGGCCCGGCGCATGGCCTCGCCGAGCCGGGTGTAGGCGCCCGTGCTGAAGGGCACCTGGTCGAGGCGCGCCTTCTGCTCGGCGACCACCTCGCGGTAGCGGGCCTGGAAGTCCTCGTCCTGGTCCTCCTCGTTCACGAAGGCGGCGAGGAAGCCCAGCGCCAGCGAGGACTGCTTGAAGAGCGCCATCGCCACGCGGCCCCGGCCGTCCCAGCGGCTCTCGAGCACCTTCTCCTTCGGGCTCTCGTCCTTTGTTTTCTCGCTCTCGTCGACGTGCCGCTTGATGAACTCGAGGAAGGGCGTGTAGAGCTGGCGGAGCCCGGTGTCCACCGTCAGGAATATCTTGAGCGCGTTCTGGCAGATCTCCTTCTCCTTGGCCTTCTCGATCTCGACCTGGGCGGCCAGCATGTTCTTGCGGGCGGTGTACTTCTTCCAGCGGTCGTGCGCCTCCTCGAGCACCCCGTAGCCCTCCCCGAGGGCGCGGTGAAACCGCGTCACGTCCGCGAGGAAGGAGGCGGGGTCGCGGTGCCGGGCGGCGCCCGGGTTGCGGCGGTCGGACCGGCCGCCGGGGCGGACGGAGGCCTCCTCCGGCGAGCGGCGGCGTCCGCCGGTCATCAGGTCCGGGTGCGCGATCTTTTCTTCCGCCGGCTCGGCCATCCGGCCTCCTTTCCTGGGCGCTGCCCCCGCCGGAACGGGGGCGAATTCCGTCCCATTCTATCGCAGACCCTACGGATCGGGCGGAACGAAGTGCGAACCGGGCCACATGCCGAGGCGATCCGGCGCGGGTCCGGAATGGAAAGCCGCCCAGGATCGCCCCGGGCGGCTTGCGTTCCGCGGGACAGGCCCGAGGATCCAGGCTACTTCAGGTTCTGGATGATCTGCTTGGAGGTTTCATGCTGTGCCTTTAAGAGGTTGCTCAGCATCTGGAACATCCGCTGCTGCCTCTGCATGGCCTCCTGTAATTCCAGCTGGGCCTTCTGGGCGTCCTGTGGGGTGAACTTCTTCACGGGAGCCTGGTTGATCTTCTGCTGGGCGGCGGCGTTCTGGGTCTTGAGATCGGCCAGGAGCTTATGGAGGGACTGGTTCGCGGCGAGCACCTTCTGGCACGACTGCACGGAAGGCTGAAGCTGCTGAATCTTGGCCGCGGTCTCGCGGTACTGCTTCTCGGTCTGCGCCTTCTGCTTGGCCAGCGCGTTGAGGGCCTGCTTCTCCTGCGGGGTGGGCGCCTTCTGGACCGGCTGCTGGGCCTGGGCGGCGGCGGCGAGCGCGAAGGCGGCTGCGGCGGCGAGCAAGATGGCTTTCATCGAATGCCCCCAAGGACGATGGAAAGTGAAAGAACATCTCCTCTCCCTCCACACCGAGGGGAGTGGAAGAAAACGATATTTAATCATATTTCAGAAAACGAGATAGTCAAATAAGAAAATAGAGGCCCCAATCGGCTCCCCGGCCCGGCGCCGGACTGGATTCCCTGGACTTGGCCGCCCGGCGCAACGCCCCAGCGCAGAAAAACCGCCCGGGGGCTGCCAGGCGGTTTTTCCTCCGTCAGTGGAGCGCGGCGGACCGGGGCGGGATTGGGCGGCGCCTCCCTATATCCTTCCCAGGAGGGCGAGGATCAGGAGCACGATGAGGACGGTCCCGAGGGTGCCGCTCGGGTAGTAGCCCCACCCGGAGCTGTAGGGCCAGGTGGGCAGGGCGCCGACGAGTAAGAGGATGAGGATGACGAGGAGGACGGTAGTCATGGGCCGATCTCCAAAATGGGGCCGTTCCCGGGCCCGTTCGGTGAGGAGGCGGCGGGAAGGAATCCGGCGGGCGTCAGTCGAACCGGCGGCGGCTCCCGAAGGCCGCGAGCAGGAAGCCGCCGATGGCGGCCGCCGTGCCCGTGACGAGGAACCACATGGTGCGGTCGGTGTACTGGCCGGTCAGGGCCTCGGAGGCCCGGTTGACGGTGGAATCGGTGGCGTTGAACCCGAAGACCAGGAGCAGCACCCCGACGGCGACGAGGACGAAGCCAAGGATTCGCTGCGGGCTCATGGGAATTTCCTCCGCTCCCGGAGTTGGGGGAGGAGGGAGGGGCCCGGCCTCCGGGCGCGCGCGGGCCTCCGGTGATTCGAGGCGGCACGTGTCAGGCGGCGGATGCTGCGAGGGCGGCGCTGCGGAAGGCGGCGCCCCGGAAGCCGGGAGGCTTCCGGGGACCGAAGCAGCGGCGGTGCTGCGATCGGGCGGGGCGGGCTAGCCCTTCGGCGCCTCTCCGGCGACGTAGAGGGCCCCTCCCGCCCGCTTGAATTCCTGGGCCTTCTCCTGGAGGCCGGCCGAGAGGGCCTCCGCCTCCTTCATGCCCTGCCGGGCGGCGTACTCCCTCACCTCCTGCGTGATCTTCATCGAGCAGAACTTGGGGCCGCACATGGAGCAGAAGTGGGCCACCTGGGCGCCCTCGGCGGGCAGGGTCTCGGCGTGGTACTCCAGCGCCCGCTCGGGGTCGAGGGAGAGGTTGAACTGGTCGCGCCAGCGGAACTCGAAGCGGGCCTTGCTCAGGGCGTCGTCGCGGGCCTGGGCGCCCGGGTGGCCCTTGGCCAGGTCGGCGGCGTGGGCGGCGATCTTGTAGGCGATGACGCCCTCGCGCACGTCGTTCTTGTCCGGGAGGCCGAGGTGCTCCTTCGGGGTGACGTAGCAGAGCATGGCGGTGCCGAACCAGCCGATCATGGCCGCCCCGATGGCGCTGGTGATGTGGTCGTAGCCGGGGGCGATGTCGGTGGTCAGGGGGCCCAGGGTGTAGAAGGGAGCCTCGTGGCAGATGGCGAGCTGCTTGTCCATGTTCTCCTTGATGAGGTGCATGGGCACGTGGCCCGGCCCCTCGATCATCACCTGCACGTCGTGCTTCCAGGCGATCTGCGTGAGCTCGCCCAACGTATCGAGCTCGGCGAACTGGGCCTCGTCGTTGGCGTCCGCGATGGCGCCCGGCCTGAGGCCGTCCCCCAGGGAGAAGGAGACGTCGTAGGCCTTCATGATCTCGCAGATCTCCTCGAAGCGCGTGTAGAGGAAGCTCTCCTGGTGGTGGGCCAGACACCACTTGGCCATGATGGAGCCGCCGCGCGAGACGATGCCCGTCACGCGCTTGGCCGTGAGCGGGATGTAGCGCAGCAGCACCCCGGCGTGGACGGTGAAGTAGTCCACCCCCTGCTCGGCCTGTTCGATGAGGGTGTCGCGGTAGACTTCCCAGGTGAGGTCCTCGGCGACCCCATTCACCTTCTCCAGGGCCTGGTAGATGGGGACGGTGCCGATGGGCACGGGGGAGTTGCGGAGAATCCACTCGCGCGTCTCGTGGATGTTCTTCCCGGTCGAGAGGTCCATCACCGTGTCGGCGCCCCAGCGGGTGGACCAGCGCATCTTCTCGACCTCTTCCTCGATCGAGCTGGCGACGGCCGAGTTGCCGATGTTGGCGTTGATCTTCACCAGGAAGTTGCGGCCGATGATCATCGGCTCGCTCTCGGGATGGTTGATGTTGGCCGGGATGATGGCGCGGCCCCGGGCCACCTCGGAGCGGACGAACTCGGGGTCCATGTTCTCCCGGATGGAGATGAACTCCATCTCCGGGGTGACGGCGCCCTTGCGGGCGAAGTGCATCTGGGTGGCGTTGCCGCGCCCGCGCAGCACCTTGCGCCGGGGCGGCATGGGAAGGTCCGGATCGCTGTGGCCGGGCACCGGCTTGTAGGAGGCCTCGGCCTCGCCGTACGGCCCCCGGGAGCGGATCCAGGGCTCCCGCAGGCGGGGCAGCCCCTGCCGGACGTCCTGATTCTCGGGGCCGCTCGTGTCGTAGACGCGCACGGGCGGCTCGCCGCCCGAGAGGGCGATCTCCCGCATGGGAACGCGGATGCCCCGGCCGCCCTCGACGAAGACCCTGTGCGAGCCGGGGAAGGCTCCGGCCTTCTGGGAGCCGTTCTCCCCGAGGAGGGAGAGGCCGTTCTTCGTCCCGTTGGCCTTGCCGTTGTGTGCCATGTCTTTCGGCTCCTTTGACACCGCGCACCAAGGGCGCTCGGCCCTCGTCGCCAGTATCGCTTATGGGCGACAAATACGGCTATCGGGAAGGAACCGGATCGAACGATGACGGGATTCGCTTCCCTACGCCGGTCTAAACCGGATCAGGTTCGAAGGGTATCATCTCAGCCTTTCGGCACCCCCAGCGAACAGGCTCACAGCCTACCAGCCCCGGCGCATACGGTCAAAGAGGGTTTCGGACCTCAACCGCGGCGCGCGGCGGGGTGGCGACTTTCATCCCGAATGGGTGTAAGGTTTCTCCGCCCGCCCGCCCGCTTTATGGATTCCGAGCCCATGCGACCCGGTTCCTCCCCCGGACCCTCCTCCCGGGCCCTGTGGCTGTGGGCGGCGGCCGTCTTCCTGGCGGCCTGCCTCCCCTACGCCGGTACGCTCTCCCATCCCTTCGTCCACGACGATCTCACCCTCATCGGCACCAACCCGGTTGTCCAGGAGCGGGGGCGCGCCCTCGATGCCTTCCGCACGGACTACTGGGCCATGCGCAAGGGAGACGAGAAGCGCGACCGCCTCTACCGGCCCCTCACCGTCCTCACTCTGGCGCTCAACCACGCCTTGGGCGGGGAGGGGCCGGCGGGCTACCGGCTTCTCAACGTCCTCCTCCACGCCCTGGCCAGCCTGCTGCTCCTCTGGGCGGCGCTGCGGTCCGGGCTGGGGCCGCACGCGGCGGGAGCGGTGGCCCTGCTCTTCGCCCTGCACCCCATCCACACCGAGGCGGTGAACGCCGTGGTGGCCCGGGCGGACCTCATGGCCGCGGCGGGCGTCTTCGCCGGGATGGCCCTCCTCCTGGGCCGGGCGCTGCCCCCGCCCGGCGAGACGGGGGAGGGCGCCGCCCCCGGGAGGAAAGGGAAAAAAAGCGAGGCCCCGGCGCCCCCTCCGGCGCGGGCCGCGGCCCTGGGCGCGGGGGCCGGGGGCGTGTTTCTCCTCGCCCTCCTCTCGAAGGAGGCGGGCGCGGCCCTGCTTCTGTGGGCGGGGGGATGGTGGCTCTGGTGCCGCCTCGCCGGGTGGAGACGGGGGAGCGGCGCGCCCGCCCTCGCCGCCTGGGCCGGGCTGGGCGCGGCCCTCCTTCTCTACCTCGCCATGCGCTATGCGGCGCTGGGGATGTGGGCGCGGCCCGTCCCGCCCTCGCGCCTCGACAATCCGCTCGCCCACGCGGGGCTTCTCGAACAGTGGTGGGGGGCGCTCGGGGTGCTAGGCCGCTTCCTCAATCTCCTCGCCTGGCCCTGGCCCCTGAGCCTGGACTACTCCTACGCCCAGGTCCTTCCGGGCGGGATGGAGACGGCCCTCTACGCGGCGGCGGGGCTTGCGGCGATGGCGGGGTGGGGCTGGCTGGCCTGGAGGCGGCGGGAGGAGGCCCCCTGGCTGGGCCTTGGCCTCGTTCTCTTCCTGGCGGGCTACCTCCCGGCGGCCAACCTCCTGGTCCCCATCGGCACCGTCATGGCCGAGCGGACGATGTACCTGCCCTCCGCCGGTTTCCTCCTCGCCGCCGTGCCCTCGATGGCGCTGGGGCTCGCGCGCCTGGCGCGGGGGGACTGGCGCCTTCCGGCGGGGGCGCTCGCGGCGGCGGCGCTTCTCCTCGGGGGCCTCGCCTGGGCGCGCAACCGGGATTGGGCCGATCCCCTCCGCCTGTGGGGGCGCGCGGCCGAGGTTTCCCCCCGGAGCGCGCGGGCGCTGGCCACCTACGGCCAGTATCTCAACCGCAAGGGCCGCTTCGCGGAGGCCATCCCCCCCTTGCGCGAGGCGGCGCGCATCTACCCCCTCTACGACCCCGCCTGGATCGACCTGGGCATCGCCCAGATGCAGACCCGCCACGAGAAGGAGGCGGAGGTCTCGCTCAAGGAGGCCCTGCGGCTCCGCTCCGACTCCCCCGAGGCCCACCTCGCGCTGGGGGCGCTCTACAGCGGGACGGGCCGGCTCGAGGAGGCTCAGGGCCACCTGGAGCGCGCGGTGGCCCTCGCCCCCCATTTCGCGGAGTCGCGCTTCAACCTCGGCACGCTCTACCTGAAGCTGGGCCAGCGGAAGCTCGCCATCGCCCAGCTCACCGCGGCTCTCTCGCTCGAGCCGGGGCGGGGGGACGCCCACCACAACCTGGCCATCGCCCTCTACCTGGAGAGGGACGAGGCCGGAGCGCGCCGGCACGCCCGGGAGGCCTCCCGCCTGGGGGTGCGCCTCCACCCGGCGATGGCCAAGGCCCTCGGGCTCGCCCCCGCGCCGTGAGGGTTTGCGGGCGCCAGCCAATTGAATTTTCTTTGGTTTTTCAGGTTCTCACCCTTGTGATAGACTGCGGCCGCGTCCGTCCTGGTGAAGAGGTCTAGAGCAGTGCGTTGCGCGAAATGCGGCTATGTGACCTTCGACCGGGCCGGTGAATGCCCCCGGTGCGGCAAGAGCCTTCCCGAACCCCTGGTCGCGACGGCCGTGCTCGCGCCGGCCGCTTCCCGAGCGGGCCGCCCGGCGTTCCTCTCCTCCCTCATGCTCGGCCCCATCCCCCGCTTCTACGGCGATCCGGGCGATCCGGCCGTCCCCTCCCTGCTCGATCCGGAGGAGGAGGGCCTTGCCGGCTCCGATCTCACGGACGGCGGGACCGAATCCCCTCCGGCCGTTGCCTCGCGCCCCGGTGGGGGTGAGGACGCGCCCGCCGCCTCGCGGGACGATCTGGCGCTCGAAGATGCGCTCGAGGGCATGGAGGAGCCGGCTGCTGGGGCGGAGGCGCTGGCCCCTCCGATCGCGGAACCTCCGGCCGCGCGCGCCCCGCGGCGCGCCGGGCCGCCCTCCGAGGAGGATGACCCGCTCGCCTCCCTGGACCTGGGGGCCTCGCTGGAGCTGACGGAAGCGCCCACGCCCGCCCGCAGCCAGGCGGGCGCCCGGAAGGCCGGCGACCCCGGCGACGCCTTGCCCGTCGGCCTGGATGCGGCTCTCCTCGATGATAATCTCAATGAGGAAGAGGCGCCCTCGGCCGCTCCCGCCCGGGCCGCGCAGGCCACGGGGGACGCGGGCGGGGCGTCCACGGAGGCGGCGGAGGAGGACCTCGCCGCCCTCTTCGCCGACGAGGAAGCCCCGGCCCCGGCGGCCCGCCGGGCGCGGGAGAAAGCGCCGGAGGCCCCCGCCGCTTCGCAGGAGGACGAGGACGTTCTCTCGATTCTCGATGAAGCCGATGCGGCGGACGCGCCCGCCAAGGCGCCCGCAATCTCCCGGGCTCCCGAGTCCGTTCCGTCCCGGGCCCTCCCGGCGGAGGAGGCTCCGGGGCTCGATGCCCTGGATGAGCTGGGGGTGGACGAGGCCGGCGCGGCCCCCGACCCGGCGTCCCCGGCCGCTTTGGCGGGCCCCAAGGCGGGCGAGGAGGAGGACATCTCGAACCTCTGGGCGGAGGCCTTCACCGAAGCCGCCCCTTCTCCGCCCGGGCTTCCGGACGAGCAGGGGGGAGAGTTCCCGGCCGCGCGATCTTCGGCCGCCGGGGATGGCGGCGCCGAGGACATGTGGGCGGGCGCCCTTGAAGAGGGCGGGGGCGCCCCGGCCCCGGCAAAGCGGGAGGTCGCGCCTCCGGTCGGGGCCTCCGCCGGGGGAGGAGAAGACAGCCTCTCGGACATGTGGAGCGACGCCTTCGCCGAGCAGGAGGCCGCGGCCAAGGCCCAGCGCGAGGGGAAGAAGCCTCAGGCGGGGGCGGCCGACCTGGGCGAGGGCGACCTCGAGCAGATGTGGTCGGAGGCCCTGAACGAATCCGGGGACGCCCCCCGCGCGGCCGCGCCCGCCGGCGCGGCCCCGGCCGAGGCGGAGCTTCCCAAGGAGGATTTGGCCGGCTTCCTCGACGAAGGCGAGGCGGTCCCGGCTTCCACCCCCGCCGAGGACGAAGCCGCCGCCGGGGACGCCAAGAAGGCGCCGGTCCGGCCGGGCGGCGGATTGATGGCGGACGACGAGGATTCCGGCGATATCGAGGCCTATGTCCCCGACGAGGCCCCCGCGGCGGCGGCTCCTCCCGAGGGGAAGGCGCCGGCCGGGGATTTCTTCGAAGGCGGGGCCGCCGCCCCGGAGGAGCCTGAGGAAGAAGAGGAGGAAAAGGGGAAGGCCGAGGTCATCGGGGTCCCGCTGGCCGCCCGCGCCGCGGCGGGAGCGGTGGATTTTGGCGTCCTGGCGGCCTTGCAGGCCGTCTTCGCGTTCATCTCCCACGGGATCGTGAGCCGGGCGGCCGGGCCGGTTTCGGCGAACATGGAGGCGCTCATCCTGCTCGGTCTCCTCAACGGAGTGGTGCTGTTCCTGCTCTCCATCTTTTACTCGGTCTATTTCGTCGGAATGTTCGGCTGCACCCCGGGCCAGAGGTGCATGGGACTGTCGGTGGTGGACATGGAGGACAAGCCGGTACAATACATGCAGGCGATTCTGCGTTACTTTGGCGGCCTCGCGGCCACCCTTCCCCTGGGAGCGGGACACCTCCTGGTCCCCTTCGACAAGAAGCGCCGGGGGATCGGAGACCGCCTGGCGGGGACCCGTGTGGTCCTCAAGATGAAGGTGTAGACGGACCAGGCACGAGTCCGGACGGGGAGAATTCCCCGATTCTTCAGGAGATAGGGACGCACATGATGCGCAAAGCCCTGCGGTGGACAGCCGGCCTCATGACGCTCGCCCTCCTGGCGGCGGCCCCCTGGGCCGGCGCCCAGGGGATGGATTCCGCGCGGGCGCTTCAATCCCTCAGCGACAAGCTCCACCAGCGCTACCCCCACCTGGAGGGCCACGTGGTGGCCGTCAGGGGAGGCGACCTCTATCTGAGCCTGGGCGAGAAGGATCGCCCGGTCAAGGGGGTGAAGCTCACGGTTTTGCGCAAGGGCGCCCCCTTCCGCCATCCGGTCACCGGCGCGGTCCTGGGGACGCTCGAGGAGGAGGTCGGCGAGGCCGAGGTGGTGGAGGTGCAGCCCAAGTTCTCGGTCGCGCGGATGGTGCGCCTCGCCCCGGGCCGGGACCTGGCGCCCCAGGTGAACGACATCGTGCGGCTCTCCTCGGCCAAGATCCGCCTCGCCGTCCTGCCCTTCATCAACCAGACCAAGGAATCCCTGGGGATGGACGTCCTGACGCGGGAACTGGCGCAGATGCTCCTGGCGCAGGGGCGGTTCGACGTGTACGACGTGGACCGGCTTCAGGTGTGGATGCTGGAGCAGGGGCTGGCGGTGGATGAGCTCCTGAAGGGGGACAATTCCATCAAGCTCCGCAACCAGGTGCGCTCCGATCTGGCGCTGGAGACGAGCGTCCGCGACGTTCGGGGCAAGAAGGTCATCACCAGCCGGCTCGTGTCGCTCACCAACCGGGAGGAGCTGTTCCAGGCGGTGGCCATCGCGGACGAGCTTCCGTTCGAGCAGCGGCCTCCCCGCGAGCAGGCCCTGCGCCGGGGGGAGGGGGGAGCGCCGGTCAGCGGGCTCGCCTCGAACCCGAGCTTCATCCTGAACCGCGAGGGCGTCCCCGGCGCGAAGGGCCGGGTGACCAACTTCCAGTTCGACGGCAAGTTCCGCGGCCTCGCGGTGGCGGACCTGGACGGCGACGGGAAGAACGAGGTGGTCATCATCACGGTGAACGAGGTGCGGGTCTACCAGTTCGCCCAGAACCGGATGCGCGAAGTGGCGCGCTTCAGCGACGGGCGCGCGAACGACTACCGCTGGGTGGACGCGGCCGACATGAACGGCAATGGGAAGGCGGAACTCTACATCGCCAACTACCGCTACGGCGGTCTTTTCTCCCTCGTATTGGAGCTGCAGGGCAAGGAATTCAAGACGCTGGCGGACAACGAGAGCGTTTTCTTCCGCCTGCTCCGCGTCCGGCGCCCCGAGCGCGGGGCCAAGATCCCCGACGCCGACGCCTTCCTCCTCCTGGGCCAGATCCAGGGGCTCGGCAAGCCCTTCGAGGGGCCCATCCAGCGCTACCGGTGGTCGGGCAGCCGGCTCGCCGCGGCCGCCCCGTACCTCCTGCCGTCGCGCTTGAACATCCTGGGCTTCGGCCTGTGGGACGTGGACAAGGACGGCACCCTCGATGTCATCGAGGTGGGGGAGGACGACAAGCTGCGCGTTTTCTCCCGGCGGGGCGAGCAGAGGTTCGTGAGCGCGGGCCGCTATGGGGGGCCCGTGCACACTTTCTTTTCCAAGGAAGTTAGCAGCGATGAAGAGTTGGGCGGGCGCACCCCCGACCTCCCCATCCGGTCGAGGGTCCTGGTCGCCGACGTGGACGGGGACGGGACCGACGAAGTGCTCGTCATCGCGAATGAATATTCCGCCACCCGGCTCGTGCCCGGCCTTGGGGTCGGGAGCGGGCAGATCGCCAGCCTGGTCTGGGACGGCAGCGGCCTCTCCGACATCTGGAGGTCCACCAAGCTCTCCAAGGGGATCGCCGATTTCGCCTATGCCGACGCCGACAACGACGGCCTGGAGGACCTCGTGGTGATCACCACCGATACGGGGGTCCTCCCGGACGACATTAGCACCTTATATATATTCAAAACAAAGGGTTAGGAGTTCCGAGGGCGGCGCGGAAGGGGGGGGTTGACAAGATTCCCTCTATTTCCGCATGATTGCTCCGGTTTACCTGAAATTTACGAAGCCGTAAGGAAGCTCCCCGCCCGGTTGTTGCGAGGGGGGAGCTTCCGTTCGAAGCTTGGCGGCGCCCAAGGCGCGCCGGGAGAAGGCGGATGTAAATAGGCGGGATCGTCCGGTGCGGCGGGCGGTTCGGCCTTGAGGGCCGGTGCGCGCGACGGCGAAGCGCCGGTTTTCTCTCAACTCCACGGAGCCGCACGCTTGCGCGTGCGGCTTTTTTATTTTTCTCCGCCCCGGGAAAGGAGGTGAGAGCCGGAAGAGAAAGCCGCCGAAGCTCCCATGCACGGAACTTGAATGAAAGACCGGCAAGATCGGCACCATAGAGCACCTTCTGAGGAGAGACAGAAATGCGGAAATACCTGCTGGCCCTGGCCGCGGGCGTGCTCGCGGCCAGCCTGGCGGCTCCTTCCTACGCCGCCGACTTCAAGTACACGGGCATCTTCCGCCTGCGCGGCATCACGACGGAAGACCTCGACCGCAACGAGAACACCCACGACGGCAGCCAGTACATGGACGCCCTCGTGCG